>JAHDDF010000032.1:1233-13960 GCA_020629475.1 Saprospiraceae bacterium | reverse complement strand
CCCGTAATCGTTACGGATACGGTTCCTTCACCATTTTGTGTTAAGACAACTAAACCCTGACCTACACCATCCACAAAAATTTCATAACTCACCTGGTCGGTCGTATTGAATCCTTCTATATCGTAATCAAAAGAAACGGTTACCACGGAATTTCCCGCTACGTTAATGGTGGCAAAGGTTAGAGTGGCGGTCCCGTTGGTTCCGTTATCCCCCTCATCATCCAAATCCTCTAAAAAGAGGAAATCACCTTGAATGGGTGCATAATCAATATTCGCGGCGGCGGTAGGATCTCCCGTAAGACCCGTTACACCATAAAATCCATCAGCTCCATTATCAAAAAAGGGAATATCAGAAGAATATGTCCAAGTATTTTCCACGTCAAAATCCTGCCCGGCAAGTAACATTTCACCGCCATCACAGCCTAAAGGCTCTAAAGGCGGCTCCGGTGGAATGGGACAATTGGTGGCATCCACTCCTTCGGCAACCGCCTCTGCCGGTGTATATGCCGTTACCACGATATTATCCACGGACATATTTTCATCAGGCGCCCACATGGACATTTCTATTTCTATCGTTATTTCGGTTTCACCCGTTACGTCAATAGGTTGGCAAAGTGAACCAAAATCAGGTGTACCGTCATATCCTAAAAGAATCCCATCGGAAACAGTACCTGATCCTCCTACTACTTCATAGAATACGTAATCCCAACAATCAAAGCATCCACCGGTGGTTGCATCGGGAATGGTACCTGAACATCCCGGACATTCCGATGGTTGTTCATGGTTACCCGTGCCCGCATAACCATTACTTAAAAAATCCAAGGAGATGGTTACGTACTGCGTACCCGGAGGAACGGTAATGGTAGCCGTAATCCATTCGGCAGGACCATTGGTATCCTGTCCTTCGAAAGCCCCTGAATTTACCTCGTAATAATCACCCGCATCCACACAATTGGGGCAAGAGGAAGACCATGTAATGCCTTCTAAACTCGAGCCGGTAGTGGCTCCGTCCAACTCATCAAAAGTTTCGGAAAAGAGAACGGTTTGGGCATCCAACACCCAAACACAAATAAAAAATAAAATAAAAGTAGTAGTGAGTTTCCTCATTGCTGAAAACATCCTTTTGGATTTTCCTAGTCACAAATTTAATAAACATCACTTCTACGTTGGTTCCTTAGCGTATAAATTTTAAGTTAAGTCCATAAAGGTGAATTCATAAGTAATCCGGGCTTCTTCTTTGAACTTTTACCGTAGGCGTTTATTTCCTTTGGCAAAAATTCAATCGATGAAAATCGGGATTATCGGTGCGGGAATCGGAGGAATGGCTATTGCCGTACGCGCCTCCCTTCAAGGACACGACGTGGAAGTGTACGAGGCCAATGACTTTCCCGGCGGTAAGCTTTCGGAGTTCCGCACCAAAGGCTACCGCTTTGACGCGGGGCCTTCCCTGTTTACCATGCCTCAATACGTGGATGAACTTTTCCGCTTGGCGGGGGAGAATCCTTCGGATTACTTTTCTTATGAAAAATTGAGTACCGTTTGCAATTACTTTTGGGAAGACGGCACCGCCCTTTCAGCCTATGCGGATACGGATAAATTCGAGGAAGAACTCCTTGAAAAACTACTCATCCCCAAGGGGGTCCTTAAGGACATGCTTGCGGACAGCCGTACCAAATACGAACTCACCGGTCGGATTTTTTTAGAGCAACCCATCCATAAATTGAAACCTTGGTTCAGCAAGGAGGTAGGAAAAGCCATGCTTAAGCTTTACAAGTTGGATATTTTTAAAAGTATGCACCAATTGAACCAAAAAAAATTAAAGCATCCCAAGTTAATCCAGTTTTTTGACCGATTCGCCACCTACAATGGTTCCGATCCTTATAGGGCATCCGGGATATTGAATATTATCCCGCACTTCGAGCATCATTTTGGTGCCTTCTTCCCCAAGGGCGGAATGATTAATATTACCAATGCCTTGCACCACCTTGCCGTAAGAAACGGGGTAAAATTTCATTTTAATAAAAAGGTGGAAAAAATCAGGGTTGAGCAAGGAAAGGCAAAAGGCATTATTTGCGATGGTGAAAATATTGATTTCGGTGCCGTTATAAGTAACATGGATGTACTGCCCACTTACAAAAAACTATTACCCAATGAAAAACACCCTGAAAGAATCCTTAAAGCGGAACGTTCCTCTTCCGCGCTTATTTTTTATTGGGGCATCAAGCAATCATTTCCTCAGCTGGACTTACATAATATCTTCTTTAGTGATTTTTACAAGGAGGAATTTGATGCCATCAAATCCGGGAGCATTCACCATGACCCTACGGTATACGTAAACATCTCCTCCAAATTGAATCTTACCGATGCCCCCGAAGGCTGCGAAAATTGGTTTACGATGATAAATGTCCCTCATAATAGCGGGCAAAATTGGGATAAACTCATCCCCGAGGCGCGGAATAATATCCTTAAAAAGCTATCCCGTATCTTAGGGGTAAATATTGAGGAGCTTATTGAAACGGAGGAAATTCTTGACCCACGTAGGATTCAATTACGGACTTCCTCCCACGGCGGCGCCCTCTACGGAACGGCATCCAATTCAAGGAATGCCGCTTTCGCGCGGCACGCTAATTTTTCACGAAACATTAAAGGGCTTTATTTTTGCGGGGGTAGCGTACATCCGGGTGGGGGTATTCCGTTATGTTTGCTTTCCGCAAAGATTACCGCCGATGAACTTTCGGAATTTTGACAATACGCCCGGAATATGTTAATATTGACTCAGTATGGCTAGAAGGTACATTGCAGGTGATTTACTAAGAAGAGTGGCAAATAAGTCAAGAAGGGAACTGAGTAATATCAGGAAATACCACTTGCTGTCATCAATCCTGGTGATCATATATGCCGTAGGCATGACGGGAATTTTATTTAATGTGCATTCAAAGTTCATTTACCTTACTCCCTTCAATCTACTTATATCCTTCTTGATTGTTTTATACGCCCATCCCGGTTGGAATCTCCGAATTACGGTATTTATTATAGCCGTTTTCTTGGCGGGCTACGTCGTTGAGGTCTGGGGCGTGCAAAGCGGTTTAATTTTCGGTTCCTATGAATACGGGGACGTACTCGGCCCCAAATGGAGGGGCACCCCTTACGTTATCGGATGGAATTGGGTCATGCTTACCTATTGTTGCGGCGTTACCGTCAATCGGTTAATGGAACGGGTAAACTGGTTCGGGAAAGCCTTGGTCGGGGCATTATTGATGGTAAGTCTTGACATTCTTATAGAACCCGTAGCTATCCATTATAATTTTTGGTCATGGGGCCCTGAAAACATCGTCCCCATGAGGAACTATGTGGCATGGGGCGTCATCTCATTTGTCTTCCTTTCCGTTTTCGCACTTAATTTTAAGGACCTGAGGAACAAAACAGGCTTCACTCTGTTCATCTTGCAGTTCGTTTTCTTCCTTATCATCGGAATTGATTGGTAAGGATATTCCTTGAAATTAATTTTCAACCATGACGGCACTACTTTACGCCGGCATTACCGTAGCTACCGTTCTAGGAATGGAATTCGTGGCTTGGTTTGCCCACAAATACATTATGCACGGTTTTCTATGGGATTGGCATGAGGATCACCACAAACCACACATGAGGGAGGGCTTCTTCGAAAAGAATGACCTTTTCTTCTTGGTATTCGCCATTCCTAGCGCTACCTGTTATATCCTTGGATCAGCACTTCCTTTTTGGCCCCTATTTTTCGTAGGTATCGGTATTTCCATTTATGGCTTGATTTATTTCTTGATCCACGATGTTTATATCCACCGCAGATTCAAATGGTTCAAGAAATTGGACAACCCCTATTCCAAGGCAATTTTAAGAGCGCACGGCGATCATCACGCCAAACAATCCAAGCATGAATGCGAGTCATTCGGCTTGCTCTTCGTTAACCCCAAGTACTTCAAAAAGAGATCAGAGTGGAAGAAGAAGCTTAACAACAATGACATATACTTGGAGAAATCAAAAATGTAACAATTAATCTACGCTTGTCACATTTATTTGCTTACTCCCTTCTAAAGACAGGTCTCCTTTATTACCTTCGTACTAGATTCAAAAGAGTTCCTGTATTTTCCCGCTTAAATCATTTGAGAGAGAAACAATCAAGGGGTTTATACACACTAAACCAAGGGGACTATTCCAACAAAACGGGGCTTCCGGAATTCCGGAAGCCCCGCTTCTTATTCATTCTTACCTTGTTAATGGCTTATTGAATCACCAACTTCGTGGAATACACCTCGTCATTTGCCGTAAGGCGAACGGTATACATTCCGGGAAGCATATCATTCAAATCAATCGATTTAGTTGACATCCCCACTAAGGTCCCCCAATTATAGGAACGAACCAACTTACCCGCTACATCGGAAATTTCTACATTTATTTCCGCTTGCTCGGTCAAGTCCATTTCCAAGAATACGTCTCCGCTTGTAGGGTTCGGGTACATCTTGAACTTGTCACTATCGTTGATGTCATTTACACTTACGCCCTGAACGAACACGGTCACCTCCGTCCTGTCTGAAATACACTCTTGGGAAGGAAGACTAATATCCCAATCATAGAAGTAGTAATAGAAATCGGAGCCGATATTGGAATCGTAAATGCTTAAAACGTCCGTTACCTCATACGGGTAATTTACGCCCTCGTTGTTACGCTTCATTTCCGGGCTACTATCACCGAATTGGGAATTGTTATTTGCTTCATTGGTTCCTAACTCATAACCGTTCCCGGCAGGTATAAAGAAATCAAGGGTAATGATTTCGGCATTACCCGTTGCGGCGGGATTAATGGTCATGGATTCAAGTACGTCGCCATTCGCGTTTCTTAATTCAATGATACGCTGCCCCGGGAAATCGGTATAAATTTTTACGGAGTTCAAGGTAAAATCTTGAAGAGCATTAAACTGAAGCGCACCGTTATATTGGGAACCCGAATAATCAGGTCCGGAATGGTTCTCCAAACCGGAATTAAAGCCCGCACCTCCATACAAATACTTATCCTCCACGTAATAAGAGGTAGTCGTGGAAATCACGGGTGTATCAAAGCTTCCGCCGGAAGCCACTACGTTACCGGCATTAGGCGCATCGTACCAAGTCAAGTCATTTCCCGTAGCCGTAAGCGTTACGGATTGGGCGGAAGGAATGGTTTGATCCCCTCCGGAAACCGGGGAGGGAGCAGCCAATACGCTTACCTCGATTGCCTCGGAAGTAACTTCACCACATTCTCCTTGGCTGTTTACGGTGTAACTGCCTGCATTGGATACGGTAATGGAAGCACCTGAATCGCCGTTCGACCATTGATAGCCGCTGCCGCCGCCATTGGCGTTAAGCGTTACGCTTTCTCCTTCACAGAATTCCAATTCACCTGCCGCGGAAATGGTAGCGGGCTCGTCCACGATTTCAATAATCGTAATTGCGGCATTTGCCGGGCAACCATTGGCATCAGCACCAACTAAGCTATAGGTACCACCGGAGGTAACCGTAATACTAGAGGACGTTGAACCGTTGTTCCAAGAATAGGAACTCAAACCCGATGTAGCATTCAAGGTCAAGGATTCCCCGGGACAAATGGAGTTATCACCACCCATCGGGGTAATGGTCAAGTCAGGGGAAACGCAGTTATTTTCAATGATTGTAATGAATTGGTTGGGGCTTGGGTCATTCACTACATCAACGATTCCGGAAGGCCATTTTACGATGATTTGGTCAATCTCCGTAGCCGTACCGATTCCGAAGTGGGCAGTGGTCGTGTTTACGATTCCGTAGCATTCTCCCGCACGAATTTCACGTACTTGAACACCCCAATCACCATAAATCTCAACCTTGGCACCAATAGCGGAACGGTTACTCACCACACCTTGTAAATCCACGGCGATATAGTTATTACCGTTGGCATTGTTCATCCAAAGGGCATCGTCTACGTTAGTGGGGGAAGTAAATACGCTTGCATAACCACCATAGATATCCAAGAACCCATCATGGTTTAAATCTCCGATAGCGAAGGACTCCATATCCTCTCCATCAAACAGCCCGGTAATTTCCGTGAAGGTCCCGTCACCGTCATTGTGGAAGAACTGCTCGTCGCCACCCGCTACAAGGATATCCACGAAACCATCGTTATCAAAATCCTTCATGATTCCTTGTATGGGGTAAACAGTAACGTTTACGCCGGCGGATGCCGTTACGTCCACGAACATCCCGTTATCGTTACGAAGGAGCTGCGAAGGAACATCATGGTTGGTCAAGAAGGCATCGAAATCACCATCATTGTCATAATCCGCGAAATCCGCGGTCCATGTTTGCGCACCGATTTTTAACCCGTGTAAATCCGCTTGTTCGGTGAAGTTCCCGTTGCCGTCATTCACGAACAAGGCATTGATTCTTCTTGGATCACTTGGGCTATTAACCCCTTGACGACACTTGGCTATATAAAGATCCAAATCACCATCGTAATCAAAATCACACCAAACGGAACCGTAGTTACCTGAGTTATCGGATGAAGGCGTTGTTGCCATATCTATCCAATTATCCGCAGGGGTAAAGTTACCTGCCCCGTCTCCTTGCCAGATTCTACTTTCTCCATCATCATGGCAACCGAATATGTCCAAATTCCCGTCGTTATTGATATCCGCGAAATTGGAGCCCTGCAAAAAGATATTATCCGAACCGGGAAGGTCGGAGGAAATAAAAGAGGAACCATCAGCGCTAAAATTCACTAGAGTCATGCCATTGTAGGCACCACCGGAGAATACGTCGTTGAAACCATCGTTATCGACATCGGCTACGCACATGCTCCACTCGCTGGAACTTGCCATATTGGCGATATACTCCCCTACGAAAGAGCCATCCGGCTGTTGGATTTCCAAATATAGCTGGCGTCCTTGTTGGAGACGTGCTATGTCATCAAGCCCGTCCTCGTTTAAATCCGTTACGGCTATCGCTACGCCGGAATGGAAACCCTGCTCTTGTAAAAGCTGCGTTTGATTGGTAAAGGAGAGTTGGGCAAAAGCGCTTCCCACAAAAAGGAAGGCTAAAAAACTCAGGTAAATACGTTTCATAATGATTGTGGTTGGTAATAGAGCTTATCACGTTTCAAGAATCTTGTTAGAATGGATGAATCGTAACAATACCCAATGTCCTACGAAAAATAATTCTTGTTTGGTCGGACATTAAAAAATGAAGATTGCTGATTGGCGGGATTACCGCTTCGAAAATAATGGAAACCGGGGATTCCACGAAATGATTATCCCGGGAATCCGCAAAACGTGACGTGAGGATTACTAAAAACGAAAGAAAATTCCCGTTTTCTTTTTGATTCTGATTCACGACCTTTGCGCCCACAACACTTTCACATGAAATACAGGAGATTAACCAAGGAGGAACTAAAGGAATTGGAACCGGAATTCATTCGTTTTTTAGCCTCCCAAGGTTTGGATGCGGATTCATGGGTCAAACTCAAGGAGGAATCCAAGGAAAAAGCGGAAGGGATGATTGATATCTTCAGTGATATCGTGATGGAAAAAATCCTCCAAAACGTGGAATTCCTGGAACAACGGAACACCAAGGATTATAGGGTCTTCAAATTTTTTGATACCCATGCGGAGATGATAGGGATTTTTGTGGAAGGGAATACGGATACGGATTTTACCAAGGCGGCTGACCCGACGAATACCATCAGGGACATTCAAGCATCCGGAGGAAGAATCCGTTTGTTTACCGGAAAAAAGGAATACCAAAAAACCAAGGAGATGGAAATATCCGTGGTTATGGATCAGCCCGGTGTTTCCATCTTGGAAAACGGAGCCATGTTCGACACTTTTAAGGCGCTTTTGCCTAAGAAGTAGAAGAGATTTACGATTCAAGAAAAGTTTGTCTCTTGAATCGTAAACCCTCAATCTTAATTCCTACCTACGCTTGTCCCGGAGGTGTATTAAACGTAATCGGCGGTAAGCCGGGTCCGCTATATTTCCCTTCCTTGATCGGGCCATTCTGTGCCTCGAATTTTTTCACGTTATCCGCTAATGCCATCATCAAACGCTTGGCATGTTGCGGGGTAAGAATGATGCGGCTCTTCACCTTCACCTTTTGCACATTGGGCACCATCCGTATAAAGTCCACGATAAACTCTGATTGGGAATGGGAAATAATGGCAAGATTGGCGTAAGTGCCTTCCGCTACGTCTTCGGGAAGTTCAATTGAGATTTGTTGTTTATTCTTATCGTCCATTTTATCGGTATTTTTTTGAAAATTGGGGCTTCAATTCGGGAACTATTCCCCGTTTATATTCCTTCTTCTCGCAAAGTTAAGCATTTCAATGAAGCAGTACTTCGAAACCAACAAGGCATTATGGAATGCCAAGACGCCACACCATATCGCTTCCGATTTTTACGATATGGACGCCTTTCTCAATGGTGAATCCAGCTTGCGGGAAATTGAATTGGAATTACTTCCGGACGTAAAAGGAAAATCCTTGCTCCACCTGCAATGCCATTTCGGGCAGGACACCTTGAGTTGGGCAAAAAAGGGAGCGGAAGTTACCGGTATCGATATTTCGGATACGGCATTAAAGGAAGCACGCTCCTTGAATGATAAACTAGGCTTAAACGCCAAATTCGTGGAGTCCAACGTCCTTGAACTCGACAAAAACCTAGAAGGAAAATTTGACATCGTTTTTACCTCCTACGGCGTTATCGGTTGGCTTCCCGATTTGGATGAGTGGGCAAGAATCGTCAAGCATTTCCTAAAACCGGGAGGAACTTTCGTCATCGTGGAATTCCATCCTACCATTTGGCTGGCGGATTGGCAAAAAAAGGAATTGCTGTATAATTACTTCAACCAAGGCGCGGATTATGAGGTAGAAACAGGCACCTACGCCAACCGTGATGCGGATATCGAACTAGGGGAGTATACTTGGTCGCACTCCTTGGAGGAAACTTTTTCAGGCTTACTCAAGCAAGGGCTTACCCTGAAATCCTTTAAGGAATATGATTTCTCTCCCTACAACTGTTTTTCAGGCATGGAATCCGTAGGTGAGAAGCGCTGGCGATTCAAGGATGTCAACTTGAGCCTGCCCTACGTTTTCTCTATGGTTTGGAAAAATTAAAAGCTGTATGGATTTGGCTATACTAAGCGATGGATTTAACTAGCAATCGCTAATTCCTCTACTTGTTTAGCTGCCGCTTCCAAGGCGGGTCTCATATCCAATCCTTCCAATTCCGGGATGGTAATCTCCCGGTTTTGTTCAAGGATTAGCCTGGAACCGGCATCCGTTTTTTCCACTTTTTGGATTAACTCCCCTTTGAGAAAACCATGCCTAACCAAGGTAGAGGTCAAGGACATTTCCTCCTCGTTTTTTACGATAAGTTCTATCACGTCATCGTCCTCCGTTTGGATGGTGCGGATGAATTCCCCCTCCTCACGCTCCTTGATTTCGAAGTACTCTATACCGGGAATGTACTTGTCCGGATTCATGGTTTTGTCCAAAAGGATTTCCCATACTTTCTCAGTGGGCGCGGCAATTTCTATGCTTACTTCTAACTTCATCTTTCCCTAATCAAATTTCTTGTGGTAAACCTTGGCGTTGAGCCACTCGGTTTCTATGGTCGCGTTGTTCTTTTTGTAAAAATTAATGGCGGGTTCATTCCAATCCAAAACTTGCCATTTGGTAAGAATGGCACCTTGGTTTTTGCTCTCTTCCATCAATGCGTCATATAATAATTGACCCACGCCTTTACGGCGATAAGATTCCGTTACCACGAAATCATCCAAGTACATCATTTTACCGCGCCAAGTGGAATACGTCGGAAAGAAGAGAACCATCCCAACGACTTTCTCTTGGTGTTCCGCAACGATACATTGGAAACGCCCTTCCTCAAAATCCTTTTTATAAATTTCAGGAGTAGTGGAAACCATGTGCTCTTCCTTCTCATAAATGGCAAGCTCTACCACTAAGCCGTGGACGGCGGGCATGTCTTCTACAGTCGCTTTCCGTATCGTTATTTCTTGTGTTGCCATTAGTGCGTTTTTGTCATGTCCTCAGGAACAAGGATGGTAAAATCGCCCTTGCCTTTGTTACCTTCCTCCAAGGAGGAAATATCGGATTGGGAAACCGTAGCGATGCTCACCCGCTTGGTTCCGGGACGGTATTTTTCAACATACCAATGAATCCCTTCAAAATTATCGGAGTGGAAAGAACCGTTCAAGTGAAGAAATACACGATCCTCTTGTAAATGCTTGGCGATAAAATGACCCATTGTAGCATCCTTTACCGCTTGTGCATTCGTGAAATTCTCACCGCCCATTTCCACCAATTCCGCATAAGCGGGCAATTCAAAATCCACCTCGATGGGTAATGGCGCGATATAGCGTTTCGCTTCATCACTCAAACCATCCAAAGACTTTATGCCCTTGTGAAATACGGAAGAAGCATAACGTCTTGGGATATTCGTGGCTACGAATCCTAAATTATTTTCCCTGGCGAATTCCAACATGGGCTTGTAATCCGTCTTGTAATTGGGCCAAAGCCTTGCCTCGGATTCAAAGCTCTTTTGGCTAATGGCGCCCACCATGTACTCGTTTATCAATAGTTGATTATCCGCCTCAAACATCTCCGCACCGGGCATGAGATTATCTCCCACCTCCTTGTGCAAGTCTTTCATGACTTGAAATTGCAGCCAATGTACAATCGGGTTATCATGATATTCACCAAAGAGGACCAACTCCGTTTTGGCGCAAGCCTTCATCATTTCCTCATAGGAAACCTCCTTGCCTTTTTTATCGAAGATGCGGTAAGCCGGTTTTTCAGGAGCGGAAGCAAAAGCCGCTATTGAGAAAAGAACGAGGAATATGTATTTCATAACATGAGCTTTCATTACCGCAAAGGTAGTCCCTATTCTAAAAATAGAGAACGTCCTAGGGGCTATTCCCCTAGGACGTTCTTGCTAAAAGTTAAGGACCGGATCCTCTACTTATCCTTATTCTTCTTAAAATCCCCTTTCTTCCATGCGCGAATAAAATCACGCCATGCTACGGGATTAAATATATTCATCGGGGCAAGCTGTCCTTGATGATAATAACTCTTTGCCTCTTGACGGAGATAAAAATCCGCTCCTTCGTTACCGTCCGCAGGAAGGACCTTCACCAAACGCGCCATGGATTCCTTGGTTAGATTTTTTTCCGCATTGGATTCTACATCGCTCCCTACTTCCATCGCAAGGAATTCCAACTTGAAATGCTCACGACTGGGCCAAGGGAAAACCACCGTCTCAGGAAGATTGTACTCGTCCATGGTCATCAATTGAACTAAGGAATACCTTGGATCAGTCAAGGTATCCGGTATTATGAACTCTACGGTTTCATAACCAATAGCGGAAAAAACGATTTTCTCCCCTTTCTCCACCACGATGGAGAAAAATCCTTTCCAATCCGTATAGGTTCCCCTTGAACTACCGTCAACGGCTATGGTAACAAAAGGAATGGGTTCCAATTCTTCACCGGAGCCGTCCAAGCACAAACCGGAAAACTGGATGGGCTCATCTTCTGCCGGCGCTTCCGCTTTTGCCGCGTCCGCGGGCTTTTCCGTCGTTTGTCCTACAAGGACAAAGGAAACCGCAAGCAAGGGCAACAAGAGGGTGTATTTCAAGAATGATTTCATATCGAAACTGTTATGGTAATTCCTTGGGTAGAATATCCCTGTTTTATTATCTATAAAGGTAGTACAAATAAGACGCCGCCGGGTTGCTTTGGTTTACTCTACCTAAATCCTTAACTCTCTTTAATACAATTTGGCTGCATTTAGTCTATTCCCCAACAATGCTGTTGGTGGATAAATGGGAAAAACCGACCTTTGCTGTTCTAATATACTTACATGAACGATACGGCAGACCAACTCATCTTCGGGAAACATCCCGTCCTTGATTCCTTAAAAAACGGAGATCCCGTGGATAAGGTTTGGATGCAAATCGGTTTACGGGGTGATTACTCCAAAAGACTGAGGGATTTATGTAAAACCGCGAACGTCCCGGTGCAACAAGTCCCCAAGGAGAAGTTGAACAAATTAGTACGGCACAACCACCAAGGCGTGGTGGCATTCATGTCGGCTATCCGGTATTACAAATTGGAGGACTTGGTGCCTCGCTTATACGAGAACGAAACACCACCGCTCATCTTAGTATTGGACGGTGTAACGGACGTTAGGAATTTCGGTGCCATCGCACGTTCCGCGGAGGTGCTCGGCGCACATGCTTTGGTCGTGGGAAAAAAGAAAGCCGCAAGGATTAACTCCGAAGCCATAAAAACGGCAGCGGGTGCCTTATCCAACATTCCTGTTTGCCGGGAAAATAGTCCTCTGGCAGCCATTGAATTCTTGAAGCTTTCCGGTATCAAAATCTTCTCCAGCGACTTGAAGGCGGAGAAAACCATAGGTGAAATTGATTTCACCGGTCCCACGGCACTCATCGTAGGAGCAGAGGGTAGAGGTGTTCATCCCTCCTTGACCGCCTTAGCGGACGAGAACTTCATTATTCCTCAATCCGGGAAAACGGATTCCTTGAACGTAGGCGTGGCTACGGGAATTATGCTATACGAGGTAAGTCGGCAACGACAGCTTTAATGTTAAACGAAACGGTACGTAATCGGATATTTGTAATCCTTGCCCTCGTTCGCTTGTACGGCAGCGATGAC
>JAHDDF010000032.1:0-1133 GCA_020629475.1 Saprospiraceae bacterium | reverse complement strand
TGGGCAAACATTCCCCATTGGTTCTCCTCCTTTTTCGTCATCTCTTTTTCCCCTTCTAAAGGAGACTGTACCAACTCTTCTTCCACTATTGGGTTATCTTCTGATTCTTTCATTTTTTCTCTCATTTCTGTTTCCCCAATGAAACATCCACAAATTCACTTGTTTATTAGAAAGGACGGACATATTGTCGACGAAAGTCCTAGGATTTTCGTTCAAAACAGGATCCGGCTTGAAAATGCCGTATATAATTATAAATTTTGGAGTATGAAAACCTCTTCCGAAATATTGGAACATAACGGGCTCCGTAAAACCGCCATCCGTCTACGGGTATTGGATGTTTTCCTTCAATCCAAGGAAGCACTCTCCCATGCCCTTTTAGAAACGGAGTTGGACGAGACGGACAGGGTTACCCTTTACCGCACCCTCAAGACCTTTGAGGAAAAAGGGATCATACATAAGGCAGAAGATGGTACAGGAGTAGGACGTTTTGCCCTCTGCCATGCAGATTCTTGTGCTGATCATAAACACGATGACGAGCATGCGCACTTCCACTGCGAGAAATGCGGCAAAACCGTTTGCTTGGAACAAGTCATCGTTCCCCAAGTAAATTTACCGGAAGGCTTTTCAGGGAATTCTTCCCATCTTATCATTAAAGGAACATGTGAACAATGCGTAGAGTAACTTTCTTTTTCGCCCTTTTCGGTCTTCTATTTTTGGTATCGTGTAGTAAACCCGATCCCAAAATGCAGGAAGCATTTGAAATACACTCCCAAGCACTAGAGGTGCAGGAACGACTAAAACCGGTAATGAAGGAACTTATCCAACGTAGCAATAATATTCAGGTACAAGGAAGAGCCTTAACCGATCAAGAAATTTCCTTTTCGGAATCGGTTATTTCCCTAGGGGCATCATACGACGAGTGGAACAAAAACCACATAGTGGTACCCGGTTTCGAAAAGCACCACAAGTGCGACGGCAACCACGACCACGCTCCTCCGCTTAAACTAACGGGAGATGAAATGATCAGCGTCCAAAAGGAATTTTTAGAAAAAATCACCGAAATGGAAAAACAAGCACTTGCGCTTAAATAAATTAAAAAGCCATCGCCTTTGGCGATGGCTTTTTAATTTATG
>JAHDDF010000474.1 GCA_020629475.1 Saprospiraceae bacterium | reverse complement strand
AAGCCCCAAGATTGGTGGTGCATGCATTCGTTCCGCTTTGTGATAACGAAAATCAAGGCATTGTTCCTGTTCCTCCCAAGTTGGGAAACGGTTTAGATCCAAGGAATAATTTGTATTGGGGGGCTTTGTACGGGATAAAGACCCATTTCAAAAAAGCGGATGATTGGACGCTTGTCGAGAATATTGAAAACCCTGCTACACATATTTTGGAACGCGTCATTTTCAAAAAAATCCTAAGGGACGGAAAAGAGGTTTTTCTTGTAGCGGATGCATATCGAGGCGATAGGATGAAGGAATGTTTGTTGGATTATTTTGCCGCCCTTTCGGGCAATGAATTACAAAATACCAAAGCAGGAGATAAGTCGATAGGCATTTCAGGAAATGCGGATCTTTTGGTTTTTAACGGGCACAACGGATTAATGGATTATACCTTGGAACCCGTTTATAATGCGGATGGAAAAAGAAGAGAAGCCGCGGCTATCGGTTGTGTATCGCATCCGTTTTTCAAGGAGTTTTATATCAAGGCACAAGCCTATCCTATTGTCAACACTACAGGCTTAATGGCACCTGAGGCTTACGTGATGGAAGCCATGATAAACGGGTGGTCAGTAGGGCGATCCGGGAAGGAGATCCATCTTGAGGTAGCAGCGGCATACGATAAATATCAAGGCTGTGGTTTAAGGGGTGCAAAAAACCTATTCGTGGCGGGGTGGTAAACCTACGGGAAGTACATGTGTTGTAAGGATAAAAGTATACATTTGCACCATCAAAAAATACGGAATGGCTATTGTTAAATTCACCTTTGAGGATGAGAATCTTAAACCCGTCATCGTAAAAGATGCCGAGAAGGGGGAGTCTATCCTTGATATAGCCGAGGATAACGACGTACACTTAAACCACAATTGCGGTGCCGTTTGCGCATGCTCCACTTGCCATGTTTATATCAATGAAGGAGAGGATTTCCTTGCGGAGATATCGGACAGGGAGGAGGATTTCATAGATCGTGCGATTAATCCGCGTCTGGAATCACGTTTAGGTTGCCAATGCGTAATCCTTGAGGATGATGCCGTAATCGAGGTAGAAATCCCCGATCAATCCCAAATCATTGGTCACGAACATTAAAAAACCCGCCTACAATGCCTTTTGACGATTTCGATGATATGCCCATCAACTGGATGGACCACGAGGACATCGCCATGCAGCTTTACGAGCGTTTCGGTGATGAATTTACCGAATCCAAGATTTATCGCATCCGTTTTACGGATTTGCTGGATTGGATCATGGAGATTCCCACCTTCGAGGGGAAGCGTGAGGATTGTAACGAGGGACACCTCGAACAAATCCAAGCGAAGTGGGTGTACGAGTGGCGTGATAACCAATAAGCATGAACCAGCTTGAAGCGTTCAGATCCGTTAAGACTTTCATTTTTGATGTCGATGGCGTATTAACCAATTCGGAAATCGTAGTTACCGAATCCGGTCAACTCCTCCGTAAAATGAATACCCGTGACGGTATGGCAATGAAACGTGCCGTACAAAAAGGGTATAAGCTCTGTATCATTACGGGTGGAAGAAGCCAAGGTGTAGTGAAGCGCTTGCAAGGTTTAGGTATAACGGATATCTACAGTGGTTGCGATAATAAAGTGGAAGCCTTCGAGGAGCTTATTTCCATTTACGAGATTGATCCCGCCACTGTCCTTTATATGGGGGATGATATCAATGATTACCAAGCCATGCGTCTGGTAGGTTTTCCTACTTGCCCCAAGAACGCGGCACCTGAAATTATCGGTATCGCACAATACATTTCCCCTTATGATGGCGGAAGAGGTTGCGCCAGGGATGTCATAGAAAAAGTCCTTAAACTCAACGGGGATTGGATGGATGATCCCAAGGACGTAGAATTTGAGATTGAAACGCCGTAGTGCTGATACTTAGATTTCTGGATTATTTGATATTTAGATAAGCAAAGCCAATTTTTGGACGTTTTGAAATAAATGGAATCTCTAAAAATCTAATAGTCTAAGAATCTAACCATCTAAAAAGTGCTTCGTTCCTTAATAAAATTCCTTCGCGTTCCCAATCTCATTATCGTTGGATTAACGCAATATCTCCTAGCGGAATTTTTGCTTTGGCGAGTATTCCGGGAGGAAGGCGTCGCATCACTTTTGGATCCCCTTCATTTTTTTCTCTTTGTTTTGGATACGGTTTTGATTACCCTTTCGGGCAATATCGTGAATGATATTGTTGATGTTGAAATCGACAAGAGGAATCGTCCGGAAACGGTTTTCGTATCACAATATATCTCCGTTAAGGGCGCTTGGGGGCTATATGCTTTTGTGGTTCTCCTTGGTTTAGGATTAGCCATTTATTTAGGCTTACATATCGGGCAGCCATTGTTGATTTTGATTTATCCGGGAGCGGTAGTCATGTTGTTTTTGTATTCCAAATATTTCAAGCGGCAAGCCCTTACGGGCAATATAACGGTCGCCCTGTTTTGCGGAGGCGTAGCGGGTATCGTTCTGTTTGCGGAGCGTCATGGTTTCTCCTTATTAAGCCCTTTGGTTCAAGGAGAAGTAGCCGCGGCGTTTGCCACTTACGCCGGCTTTGCTTATATCACGACCCTATTCCGGGAAGTAGTAAAAGACATAGAGGACAAGGACGGTGACGCCTTGAACGGATGCCGAACCTTGCCCATTCTCCTAGGGGAAAAGGTGGCGAAACGTATTGCATTTATTACCGGGATGGGTGTATTGTTATTTTGTATTCCCTTATTGTATTTACTTCAATTCAGACCCGGTGCATGGGCATATATTATCTTTGGAAGCCTTGGAGTTGTCCTTCCCATGATTTATAATTTGTACCGTTTAGCCACCGCCAATTCCAAGGCGGATTACCATATGATTAGTACCCTGACCAAAGGAGTAATGCTTGCCGGTTTATTGTTTTTGCCGCTTTACGGCTGGCTGGGTTAAGGCATTCATTTTCGATATTAAAACAAAAGAAAGCCAAATCAAAACCGGCAAGAAAACCGTATTGATAAAATCAGGGATGTGCTTTCCTAAATCGAAGATGCCTTTCGTGTGGTAGAGGTACGACATATCAATAAGCTCGTTAATCGTTTCCCCGATAACGATCAGGATAATTCCTAGGAAGCCACGTTTCCCCT
>JAHDDF010000031.1 GCA_020629475.1 Saprospiraceae bacterium | reverse complement strand
GATTGAGCCCCAATACATTTCTTGATTTTCGTTTGATGTGGCACCGGTATGAGCGTCTTGTTCTTTCGGTATTTGCTGATTACTTGTATTACAAGAACTCAATATGATAAGGTTTGGTATTGAAATAAGAAATAGAGGATTTTTCCATTTTCCGAACTAAAAAAAATCAATCAGGTACTCTTTTATATCCGTATCTTTTTGACCCTTTCATTTTTTCACGAATAAGCTTCAAATTTTTAATTTCCCACTTTTCATTTCTAATGAATTCGTAATTACCTTCAATTAGAGGAATTTCAATTGTTCCTCCTTGTGCTTCATCCGCAGAAATTCGAACCCTTGAACATCCTGTGTAATAAACTTCAACATATAAATACTCAAATCCGACTTCTCTTGAGTCAACCTCCCCTAGGTAATTGGACTCAAGAACCTTTTTCTCACCATTATTACCATAAAAAGTAAATTCAGCACCAATGGCTTCATACCCCATTTCCTTAAAATATACCCGAAACATCATGGAATCACCCTTTACCACTTGGAATGGTTGAATATCCCCGTTAAGAATAAGGAAATCGTTTTCTTTCCTCCAATCTCCTTCATAACTCATTATCCAATCCGTATCCACTCCTCTAGAATATGAAAATCTCCCGCCCTTCTTTATTTCTAACATGGAGTATGCAGCACCTGAATAAATTTCCCATTTATATTTTCCTACTACCCTTTTATCCAAGGGGGATTTTCCCGCTTCTTTTCCTGCGAAGCAAGCAGAAATTGAAAAAATCAAACCAACAAAAAACATCCGGAAAAATGTCGTAGAACCAAAAAACTGTGTTTCGTGAAGTTGTTTCATTTCTAGAGATTTATTTAAGACATGTATATATCGGCCGATTCCAACCTTCAAAACTGAGGTCGAAACGACCGGTACGGGCATAGCCCCGACACTTGGGTCGGGGTACTAAACGAAGAAAAATAACCCCGCAAATTACCGTCTACGCAACATCCACACATCCTGCAAAATACCCCATTCGGTTTTTTCACCGGGTGTATGTTTTAGCACCTCGGATTGTTCGGAAAATAAAGCGTGGAGAGTAGAAGGTGGATGAAATGCCGCGAATACCCGGTGTCCTTCCACGGCATTGGCGCGGGTTACGATTTCTCCTTGATCGTAACGTTGGATTTCATCCCCGGTCATGATGTGTTTATAGGCATCACCGTGGGTAGTGAGGAAGAGTAAGGCACCGGGTGCACAAACCCGCATCAGTTCTTCGTACCAAAGACGATGGTTTTCCTCTCCCAAGTGTGTAAAAATGGAAACACCGATTACCGCATTAAAAAAACCGGATTCGTAAACCAAGGGCGGATTTAAACCGTTCTTGGAAAATTCAATCCCCGGAATATTCTCCTTGCACCAAGAAATCGTATCCGGATTATAATCCGTCCCGTAAAAGGAACAACCATTTCCTATCACCTCCGGATAATGCCTGAAAGAGCGGCAGGGGCCACAGCCCCAATCCAAAATACGCTTGTCCTTTAATGGTGCAAATTCCTCAAAAGCTTTCTTTTGTTCCTTGGCATAATCCCGTCCATCATAATAATAATTACGGTAGTCCAGTTTGTACGCCTCAAACATCATGTAATCCGGCGGAAGTACCACATCAGGATGCGTACGCTTAAATTCCGCGTTGGATTTCCGGTACTTGAATTTACTATAATGGTATTTCAACTTATCCGTAAAATGGATCAAGCCCAAAGCCCTAAGCGGTTTCGTAAGTTTCCCGGTATTCATGTGCCCAAAGATAAGTTTTTGAAGGATGATGGATGAAAGATTTAGACCTTGGTAAACAATTGCATCTTCTTCCTCTCCTTTAACCCTTCCATAATAACAAGCCTGCCTACTTATTCCGTTATTTGTAGTAGAAACCATTCCCGCACATGCGCTACTTGATTTTTACGCTCGCCCTGTTTTGTACCATTGCCATAAAGGCACAAGAAGACGATTATGTCAATGAGGCGGTCTTGACCTATGAGGATCGGATTTACCAAAATAATATCGCTGCCGTTCGATTCCATATCATGGGTGCGGACTTGAGTTATCCCATCATCGATATTACGGACGGGAGATTACTCCTCACTTTTGATGACCTGGACGGGGACGCCAAGAATTATTACTACACCATCGTTCATTGCGACCGCAACTGGAAACCCACCGAGGATTTGACGGACATGGACTACATCGATGGTTTCACGGAAGAGGAAATTGATAATTTCGAGTACTCCGAGAATACGCTTCAGCAATACGTCAATTACAAACTCATGCTTCCCAATGAGGATATGCGCTGGAAAATATCAGGAAACTATCTCTTAATTGTATACGGCGACGAAGGAAGGGAACAACCCTACATCACTCGCAGATTCGTGGTGGTTGAACCCAAGGTGAGGATTCTTGCCGAGGTAACCCGCGCCTTTGATGCCGGTAAAATGGAGACTCACCAAGAAGTGGATTTTATCATTGATCACAAAGGTTTTAAAATCCCGAACCCCAAGCAGGAAATAACCGCCGTGGTCATGCAAAACGGGGATTGGAACCGGACGGTGGACAAAATCGAACCGTTATTCATAAAGCCCGACCGTTTGGAATTCGATTACCAGGGAAAAGTCATGTTTCCCGCCCTAAGGGAATTCAGGTATTTGGATCTACGAAGTTTCAGGTACCGGACGGATAAGGTGAAAAATATTTACGAAACCCAAAACCTATTTGAGGTAGAACTAATCGGGGAAAGGGTACGGGCGCAAACCCCTTATCTTTTCGAGCGGGATATGAACGGGAACTTCATTGTCCAAAACGTACATGAGGACGACCATGATATAGAAAGTGATTACGCCATGGTTACCTTTTATCTTTCCAAGAAGTTCCCTTATGAAAACGGGAGTGTTTACGTGGTAGGAAAAATGACCGATAATGTTCCTTGGGAAGAATTCAGAATGACCTACAACGAAAGAATAAAAGCCTACGAAACCACCGGTTTGCTTAAGCAAGGCTTTTATAATTACTTATTCGCCTACGTTCCCGACGGAACCAAAGACATGAATTTTGAAGATTTAGAGGGTAGTGATCACGAAGCGGAAAATGATTATACCGTTCTGGTTTATTTCCAATCCTTCAGTGATCGATACGACAGGGTTATAGGGGTAGTTACCGTAAATTCCATAGGGGAATAAAAACGACCCGATTTCCAATAAAGGAAACCGGGTCATCACATTAGCATCACCCTATGTTGAAACTCTTTTATCGCTCTCTAAAGTTACTGCCTTCGTAACGTCTAGCTATAACGTTCTTTAATTCCTTCCTCGCGAAGAAAATCCTGGATTTAACAGTTCCCAAAGGAAGACTAAGATGATCCGCGATTTCTTGGTATTTGAAACCTTGATAATGCATCACGAAAGGAATTCGGATCCCGTCTTCAAGACTGTTAATCATTCTCCACAGTTCCTTCATCAAAATATTTTCCTCTCCTCCATTATGGATGGTTTGGCTACCTGAATTGATGAAATATTGATTATCCGTGGAATCCATAATGGTATTCGCCTTCATCTTCTTGCGATAATTATTGATGAAGATATTTTTCATGATGGTAAATAACCATGCCTTGAAATTGGTCCCCGGTCTAAATTTGTCTTGGTTAGTAATCGCCCTAAAAGCCGTTTCCTGATACAGGTCTTTGGCATCCTCTACATTCTTGGTCAAATTGTAGGCGAAAGAATGTAGCAAAGTAGACATGCCGTTGAGTTGCTGATTGAATTCCGCTGTTGACATAATGAATAGGATTTTTTGTTTAATCAAATTTATGATTTCATTAAACAAAATCCAAGCATCATTAAACAAAACTTAAGCAAATAAGTGTGAATGCAGCAATTAAAAAATCATACAAAACCACACAAACCACTAAAAACGAACAACTTATATCAAAATGTCAAATTTTAGCAATTTTCTTTATTTTCAATAAAAAATGAAAGTTGTTCTTATTTAAGACTTTTGTTCAACAAAAAGCAAGGGAAAATATCATGTAATTAAGCCTTAAAGCGGACCCAAAAGTGTTTTCCTCTTTCTTTACTGCATAAAGCCATCTTAGAATTTGGCTATACTAAGCAGTTATGTTGTTCTTTTCCAAAAAGAACAATCGTCTAAAATTTTGTCATTCAGACGTTATACGTTAGATGTACTAACATTTGAACTTAAGGACAAAAGCTTTTAAAATCAGGAGAAACTAAGCAAAAGGCTTTTATGCTACGCACCTTTGGCGCTTGATTTATTCTCCCATCCTTATCCGAATAATGGATTGCCTCTCCGAGGTAAAAGCCTAATTTAGAGAATGCCCTTAAGATTATTTGTCATTACACCTAAAGTTCCTCAAGGAAGGAAAGCGTGTCATCAAGCCCCGCTAATATTCGTGCGTTTGAAGGCATATCCACTTGACGCGCCATTACTTGATAACCGGAAAGAAGTACTCTACGATCAGGAAAAATACCGGACAAGCGTTGGAGATAATCTTCGACGGTAATCCGTTTAGGCGCTTCCGTAATGATGGTAAAAACATAATCCGGATCATAAATCTCACCTGCCAAATGCAAATCGGAAAGGGTTGTATTTTGCCCCAGATATAAAACGGATTGCCCCCTAGATTTTAACAAATAGTGCATAAACAAAAGAGACAACTCTTGCGTCTCCCCTGCAGGAAGGAAAATCAGGAATCTTTTTCCGTCCTTGGAAGGCAAGACCGGTTCGGCATCAATTGCAACAGTAACTTTCCGCCTAATGATATAACTGATAAAGCTTTCCTGGACATGGTTTATTGAACCGGTAAGCCATAACGCCCCTAGTTTATCCAAAAAGGGATAGAGCAATTCCGTCATTGTCCTTTCAAAACCAATATCCCTTATATAATCCGAGATAATTTTATCAAAGACGGGCTCATTCATTTCTATCATAGCAATGGTAAGAGCATCCAAACGGGTTTCGAATTCAGTTCCCTGCTTGGTAATTTCCCTAACTTTCTTTGATATTTCCTCTTTGGAAAGCGCTGCTATTTTAGAAATTTTCAACCCGTTCCTGTTCAGCAAGGAGACATTGATCAAAAACTTCAAATCCTCATCCTGGTAATAGCGGATATTCGTATCCGTTCTGGAAGGCTCCAGTAAACCGTAACGCTGCTCCCATATCCGTATGGTATGCGCCCTAATCCCGGTCAACTTTTCTAAATCCTTGATGGAATAAACCGCCAAAACAAAACCTTTATCAAGAGGCCAAATTCCAAGTTGCGTGTACCAACTTTACCTTGAGCAAGGTGAGAAAATGTCCTTTCTTACTAATCAACTGCAAAGCAAACAGGGTTTCCCCTTAAATGTTTACCACAATATCCCCATTCAAGAGTGTACCACAAAGATAGAAGTATGATTTTTTGTACTTCTTGCCTATGAAGGACCCCGGATGTAGTCTATCCTCCGACACAAAGGGCCTATATGCCCGAAAAAGGACAGGCTCATCCAAATAAGCTTTTATCAAATGATGATTTTTTTTTGGATTGTTTATCTTTGGTTCGATACAGGAATTTCAATTACCGTATCACTTGCCAATAAAATCCCCTAACAATCCTTAGCCCAACAAATCAAGCCATAAACCCCCTTGGTATTCAAGGGAGCAAAAACAAGTGCAAAAGCAGGCTCATAGCCGAAATCCACAATACCTTGGTCAATTGATTAAACTTCCGAAAATATGAGAACCTTTACTCGTTTTCTTTTTTTCATCACCTTAATGGCGGTATCAAATTGGGCAAACGCCCAATACTGCTTACCTACCCCCGCGGATTGTGCCTTCGGGGATGGTTTCTCTAACTTCCAGTTAGGTACCATTAGTAATGTCTCCGGCTGTGAAGCGGATAACGGCGTTACGGGTTACGGTGATTTTACCGCCCTTCAAACCGACTTGAATCAAGGGCTTTCTTATGATGCCTTCTTTGAAACACAATTTGGTGGTCAAGTAATTTCCATGTGGATTGACTTTGACGACAGTGATTCATTCGAGCCTTCGGAACTTATGATTACCGATTTCAACTTGGCCGCAGGCTTCGTTCTTACACCGGTAAACTTTACGGTTCCCCTAACGGCTCCTTTAGGATTACACAGGATGAGAATCCAAGCCGCATTTAACGAGCCGAGTTCACCGGACCCTTGTACTTCCGGTTTCTTCGGTGAAACCGAGGATTATACCGTGAATATTATTCCCGCGCCTTCTTGTGCGCCGTCAAGTGCCTTGACCTTGGACAATATCAACGGTGAGTCCGCTACCGTTTCTTGGACTTCCGGTTCCGGTTCCAATTACAACTGGGAAGTGGTGCCTGCCGGAAACGCCCAAGGCGTAGGAACGGTTGATTCCGGCACCTCCGCAACCACATCCGCTACGGTCATGAATCTTATGCCGTTGATGTCCTATGATTTCTATCTTCAGGATGACTGCGGTGGCGGTGACTTATCCATTTGGGTTGGTCCATTTACCCTTAATACACCTAACGATTACTGTGTAACGGGTACTTTCACCGATTCCGGTGGACCCAATGGTACTTACGACCCCAACGCGAACGAGACATATGTTATCTGCCCGAACAACCCCGGAGATATTGCCGTGGTAAACTTTACCGAATTCCAAATCGAATCCGGTTTTGAAAACATGGCGATTTACGATGGTCCAAATACGGGTAGCCCGCTTATCGGAAACTTCGAGGGTAATAATTCTCCGGGAAGTTTGGTTCCTACTGATCCTTCCGGTTGTTTAACTTTCGTTTTCACCTCTGATGGCTCCGTTCAGCAAGACGGTTGGGTAGCAACGGTTCTTTGTGTTCCGGCTCCTACTTGTCCTTCCTTGAATAATGTTGCAGTGACAGCTGCAGGAGCAACTACGGCTACCGTTACCTTTAACTTCTTCGGCCCCGGTAATTCATTCATCTTGGAATACGGCCCTCCGGGA
The DNA here is from genome assembly GCA_020629475.1 of Saprospiraceae bacterium. GTDB lineage: Bacteria > Bacteroidota > Bacteroidia > Chitinophagales > Saprospiraceae > JAHDCE01. The sequence goes on along the minus strand of JAHDDF010000031.1, from coordinate 12,631 downwards.
TTCGTTCCGGGTTCAGGTACGCAAGTCGGCGGATTTACGGGTTCACCTGCCACGCTTTCCGGTTTGACACCAAGTACGGATTACGACGTATACGTTTATGAGGACTGTGGAGGCGGAGATTTAAGCCTTCCCGGTGGTCCTGCATCATTCGCAACCGCTTGTGTTGCGATTCCTACATTCCCCGCTTGCGAGGATTTCCCGGGCACTACACTTCCGAACTGTTGGGAGCAATCCGCGAATAATGATTGGGACGTCGGTACTACAGGACCTGCCTACGGTGCGCAAGGCGTACAAGATCATACCGGTAACGGAACCGCATTTATCTGGGTAGATGGTTCAGGAATGACCAGTGGTGAAACCGCTGAATTATTGACTCCGTTCTACGACGTTGCCTCCTTGAATGCTCCATACCTATCCTTCTGGGTATTCTCCGATAATATTGATGCGCCGGGTGACAACAACACCCTGACCGTTGAACTTTGGGATGGTGCCGCTTGGGTATTGGTGGAAACCATCGCTGACGACAACCCCGACTGGATAGAATATACGGTTGACGTAAATCAAGTGGCTACCCTAACCGGTACCGAGATTCAATTCAGATTTACTTTCATCGCTACCGCAACGAATAACATTTTCTGGAATGATATCCTTTTGGATGACGTTTGTATGAAGGAGCGTCCCGCTAATGATGTGGGCGTTACCGAAATTTTCGCGCCTACTTCCGGTTGTGGTTTAGGAATGGAGAACGTTGAAGTTGAAGTAAGCAATCTTGGTTTCAATACCCAAGGTGGATTCTTCACTTTCTTTGCGGTGAACGGTACCATCGTCAATACTATTCCTGACGGATTCATCACCAACAACTTGGTTTCCGGTGCGGTTGAGAATTACACCTTCTCCACCCAATATGATTTCTCCGCTTTCGGTACATATACCATTCAAGCTTGGACGGATCTTCCTTCCGACCAGGATGCGACAAATGATACAACAACCATTGTTATTAATAACATCCCCGTGATTTCAGGTCTTCCGTTCACTGAAGATTTCGAATCGGGAACAGGTGGCTTTACCGTAGAAAACGGTAACGGCGCACCTCCAACCACATGGGAATTGGGCGCACCTGCGGGTGGCGTTATTAATACCGCCAACAGTGGCACCAATGTAATGATGACCGATTTGGACGGACAATACGATAATAACTCAGAAACGTACTTGGTTTCTCCTTGTATAGACTTCACGGATTTCCTTGTAGATCCTGAATTAAGCTTTGCGGTTAACGTGGATTCCGAGGATAACTTCGATGGACTACAGGTCGAGATTTCCTTGGATGGAGGTGCTACTTGGACCTTATTAGGAACCGCGGCTGATCCGGGTTGGTACTATAACACAACCGATGATTGGTTTGACGGAACGGTGGGTTGGACTACCGTAACGCATGCCTTAGATGGAACAGCGGGTGAATCCAATGTAAGAATTCGTTTCTCCTTTACTTCCGATGGTTCCGTAAACGGATTCGACGGTGCTGCCATTGATGATATTTCCATTATTGATGTTTGTGCAGCCGGATTCGGATTAACCGGAACAGGAACGGATGAAACCACGGAGGATGTTTCCATGGACGGTTCCGCTACCGTTTCCACTTCTTCAGGAACGGGACCATTCACTTATGAGTGGAGTAATGGCGGTATCGGGCAAACCATTAACGGATTATCCGCAGGTACTTATACCGTAACCGTGACGGATGCTTCAGGTTGTAAGGACGTAACTACAGTAACCATAGGTGCGGTTTGCGTGGGTAGTTTCTTGAATCCTTTGGCGTTCACGCCTGAAACGCAAAACACTACCACCAACGATGGTTCCGCTACGGCTTCCGTGATTCCTACCACTCCTCCATATAACTTTGAATGGAGTAACGGTGATATGACTACAGGTGACATGACCGGTAGCAATACCATCATGAATTTAACAACGGGTATTTATTCCGTAACCGTAACGGATGGCAACGGCTGCTCCGATGTGGAAACCATTGTAGTTACTTCTATTTGTCCGATTAACCTGGCTTCCACAAGTTCCGTTACCGATGAATCAGTAGACGGTGCAGAGGATGGAAGCGCAACCGTTACTCCAACCGAGGGAACCGGTCCATACACCTACGCCTGGAGTTCAGGTGGTTCCGGCGCTACGGAAATGAACCTAGGTGCGGGTACTTATACCGTCACCATTACGGATGCCAATGGATGTTTCGAAGAAATTAGTGTTACCCTTGGCTTTACATGTCCCACGGACTTGGGAGCTTCCGCTACTTCAACGGACGAATCTATTGATGGGGCAACGGATGGAACCGTTTCCGCTTCGGCTTCCGCCGGAACACCGCCTTATTCCTATACTTGGTCTAATGCCGCTACCGGTAATTTCCAAAACGGTTTAGCACCGGGTACTTATACGGTAACCATTACTGATGCTAACGGCTGTGAAGATACCGCTTCAGCTACCGTGGACGCAGGTGGATTTGCCGTTAGCACCGAGAATATCGCTTCCTTGGGTTCATTGAGCATCGCGCCTAATCCAACGAAAGGAAATACGGTATTGAACGTAAACTTTACGGAAACCGTAGACTTGAATATTCGCTTGACCAATACGGTAGGTCAAGTAATCAGTGTTCAGGAATTCGTGAATACTTCCGCTGAAACCGTAGATTTCAATTTGAATGAACTTCCATCCGGGGTTTATTTCTTGAGCCTACAAGTCGGAAATGAAATTCATACCGAGCGCTTGATTAAGCAGTAAACTTACTCCTCATTGTCAGGTTTTAGAGCCTGACATCGGGATAAAACAAAAAATCCCGCCGGTACTACCGGCGGGATTTTTTTATGCTGAATCGATATTAATATTATACCTCAAAAGTCAATTCTATCTCCGAAGTAGTAGGCTTTGCTTGGCAGGTTAAAATAAACCCGTCCTCAATTTCGTCATCATCCAAAGCGTAACATACTTCCATTTCGACCTTACCTTTTAGCACTTTTGCCAAGCAAGTTGAACAAGAACCGGAAGTACAGGAGTACGGTGGATCTTCCTTAAGAGCAAGAAGGGCATCCAAAACGGTTTTCCCTTCAGGGATATTTACGGTTAAGGTTTTTCCGTCCAAGTGAACGATAGCTTCCGTTCCTCTCTCCCCCGCAGGAGCCGCGGTATTATTTTTTACACCTGTTCCATCACCGGGAACATTGGATGAAAAACGCTCGAAGTGTACGTTATCCTCATTTACGCCCCTTGCGGATAAAACATCCGCTACGGTTTCAATCATGTTTCCGGGACCGCACATATAGTATTCCGTTGTCGGATAAGGAGGTGTATTTCTTTCCAAGAACTCGGCGGTCGTTCTTCTATCAATACGCCCGGTTTTTCCTGCCCAAGAACTTACTTTTTTCCCGAACATCCCGGCAAGCCCACCTGCTTTGGCTTTCTTGGGTTGGCTTAAGATATACTCCACAAAGAACTGCCCTTTGTAAGTTTCCTTCATCTTATCCAAAGCGGATTTAAAGATGATATTATCCTCGTTCCTGTTTCCGTACAACAGGTAAACGGAACTTTGTGCTTCTTCTTCCAAAAGGGTTTTGGCAATGGACATCAAAGGCGTAATACCTGAACCCGCACCGAATAAATAATAGGTTTTTCTTCCTTCAGGGCTCGGATTCACCAAGAATCTTCCTTGCGGCACCATAACCTCTACATCGTCGCCTACTTTTACGGCATCATGGATATGATTGGAGATTAATCCACCTTTAACCCTTTTCACGGAAACGGTTATCCCGTCCTCGTTTGGTGCGGAAGACATGGAGTATGCCCTTCTGGCTTCGGTTCCCTTTACGTTAAATTTCAAGGTGAGATATTGGCCTGCCCTGAAGTTATAGGCCTCCTTCAAATTTTCAGGAATACCAAATTTTAAAGAAACGGTATCCTCTGTTTCTTGAATCTTTTCCTGCAAACGGAGTGTGTGGAATTCTGGTTTCATGTTCTCTTTGAATAAATTCAGGGCGAAAATACGGGAAGAGAACACAAAAAACGAAGGGAAGTTCTATTGTCAAGTCTTAAGGCATGACAATGGGGTAAAATTTTTTATGTCAGGTTGGAAAACCTGGGCTCAATTAGGTAAATCTGTTGCTGGACTTTCAACTAGGTGCTCCTCTAAAATATTGTTATTCAGACGTTAGACGCTAGATGTTAGATGTACCGACATTTAAACTTAAGGACAAAAGAACTGCGGGTTAACAGCAAAAGGAAATATAACAGGTCGCACCTCCGGCGCTTTATTTTATATTGCAAATTGCCTTCAAATCATTGTATGCCTCTCCGAGGCAAAAATACCCTAAGATTATTTGTCAATACAGTTAGACATTAGACAGTTATTTACTAATGTAAAAGAACGGAGTCTAACGTCTAGTGTCTAACATCTAACATCTTGATTTTTAGTCAAATGCATCAAACTGAGATAGCAATACGATTGCCTATCAGAGCCAAAACCGGACATGGGAAGTGGAAAACTTAGTGTGGAGCGGAAATTATTCTTGTTCCATTCTATCCAACATGGCTTGAGCTACCGCTTGTACAGCATTAATAGCTACGGAATTTCCGAACTGCTTGTACGCCTGGGCATCGGAAACTATGATTTGGAAATCATCCGGAAAGCCTTGGAGACGCGCCCATTCCCTTGGGGTCATTTTACGGATGCCTTCACGGTTGATTTCTCCTTTGATATGGGTTTTAGGGGCAAAATCCGTCAATCGATGATCAAGAACCAAATTCCTTTCCCTTCCCATACCTCCTACCACTACGGCATTTGCCACGCCATCGTTAGGAATGATCTCAAAACCAAAACCATTGCCTCTTTCCTTATGGCGTTCCTTATGCGCCCTTAAGCTAGACAAGTAAGATGTAGAAAGGTAATACTTGGAAGAAACCACGTCATTCTCACGGACATCCTTCCACACTTTCTTTTCCTTGTGCGGTTCGGGATAATGGAATTCACGTACTCCTGTTGAAGCATCAAAACCTACGATAAATACCCTTTCACGATTTTGTGCCAAACCAAAATTACGAGCATTAAGCACTACCGGATCAGGGACAAAATACCCTAGCTCCTTACGAAGTGTTTCCACTATGGTCTGTAGTGTTTTTCCCTTATTATGGTTAACAAGCCCTTTCACGTTTTCAAGGAGGATCATCTTGGGTCGTTTTGCCTTGATGATTCTCGCTACTTCGAAAAACAAGATGCCTCGGGTATCTTGAAATCCGTTTCTTCTACCGGCAATGGAAAAAGCCTGACAAGGAAAACCTGCCACCAAAAAATCATGATCGGGGACGTCCTCCTCATTGACCTTTGTGATATCGCCGAAAGGCACCTCGCCGAAATTAAACTCATAAGTCCGCTTGGCATGATAGTCAATATCGGAAGAGAAAACACATCTCCCCCCTTCTTTCTGCAAGGCAATCCGAAAACCACCAATTCCGCAAAACAAGTCGATAAAAGTAAAACGAGGTCGAAGTGGTGGTGGAAAAGGAATATCCCACGCAATCTGCCTGATTTTCCTAACGTCCTTTGCCTCGTATTCCAATTCCTTCAAATATTCAAAGGCTTGCTTAATGAAGTATCTTGAATAAGGGGTGCCCTTACTCTGTAGATAATGGGTGATGTAAGCCTCTCTGAGAGACTCGCCCTTATCAGGTAGTGTACGCCATTTCCTTCTTAATTCCGAGTAAGGAACCATATTTGAATACGCCTAAGTAATTGTGGGTTGTGGGAACCGGAGGTTAACAAAAACGACCGATACGAAGGTCGTATCGGTCGCCAAATATATGAATTTTTTTCTGCTTCTTAGAAGTTCGGACAGTATACCCCCCTTCTTTCGGGGCCACAAATCTTATACTGCAACGCAAATTCGAATGCTCCGTTAGCATTACTGGCCGGACGAAGGGTAGATACGTTAATATCATAGCTGAATCCGAAAGTGAATTCATTGTAATCAAAACGAGTACTAAGAATAGCGGCATCCGCCGTCATGGACTTCGTGAAGTTATTGGACAAACGCACCCAAGCACCCAATTGGAACGCTTGGTAATTCCTTCGACTATTACCCATAAGGAACTTAATGGAAGTACCCGGAATTATCTCATAAGAAGGACCTTGCATTCTCCACAATAAACCGGGAACCATTCCGGCACGGTCACTCATCATGAATTCACCACCCGCGTGGATAGTAAACTTAGAGTAAAGTGGCTCGGAAGTACCATCATAGAAAGTCATATTGGCGCGATTCAAGTGGTGATAAGCAGCACCTACATATAGGTTATTATTCTTATCGAAAACGGAAAACCAAAGTAATCCTGCGGAGATATCCGCGAAGATGAAACTATTACGGTTCAAGTTATCCTCGAAATCAGGACGGGTAGGGTCAAAACCACCTTCACCATCGTGCTGTTCTCCCCATTGCGCATTGGTTAAATCCAAACGTCGTTGGGCAATAGCGGCTTCCGCACCCGCTACCAAGTAGTGGGATTTCTGACGATAACCGCCCATGCGCTTAGCATATGAAGCGGAAAGTTTTCCTTGTAACGTTCCGAAACCCAGGGAACCTGCTTGGTCACCCCAGAAGTTTACACCTACACCGAAGTAATCATAACGACCTACGGGAATACGCTGGTCATATGACAAGGAATAAGTGTTGTAAGCATTGGATTTCAAAACGGAAGCCCACTGGTTACGGTAGGAACCTGAAATACGGATATTACAGTTCATTACCCCCGTCATTGCCGGGTTCAGGTTCAAAGGAGCCATGTAGAACTGTGAGAAGTGGATATCTTGGGCTTGAAGGGCGGTGGTTAGAGCCAAGAAACCAATAACGAGTAATCGTGCCAATTTCATACGCTGCGGAATTGTCTCGTGTTTTGTCGTCGTAATTGCTTGTGTTTGAATAGGAGTACCTCTTACACAAAGCTAGACATCCACTTTTTCGGTGATTCATTCCGAAGGGTCGTGAATGCCCGGTTGACCTTATAATTTAATCTACTACCAAAAAGAGGTATGGATAAAGATAGAAATAAATACCCATACCGGTTAAGAGCAAATGTTAAACGTTTGACCAAACGCTATATTTTACCGAAAGACGTTTTAGGATAACCCTAAGACACCTACACGGCATTTTGCGAGGTAAAGAAAAGGAAAAATATTGGTTTGCAAGCATCCAAAAATTACGAATTATTACAATTTTAACCCCTATTCAAGACATGCCATCACGCATTTCCCCTCTTTATTCACCATGAATTGCCGACCGGCTACTTCCACTTTTGCCATCCCCTCGGAAAACCCGGCTTCAAAAGGTTTCCCGGGAAAGGGAATAATTTCATCGAATAAAGGAGCGATTACCTCTTTACTTGATTTATTGATAAAGCCCCACTTTCCCTGGTGTTTAATAGCTGCCAATCCTTCAGAAAAAGGGTAAGCATCTTCGTAATCATAAGGAATTACAAGCTCTCCTTTTGTATTAATAAATCCTCTCCGCCCCAGTGAATCACGAACGACTGCCATTCCCTCACTAAAACCGTAAGCATATTCAAATTGCGGGGAAATCACTTCCTCGCCTTTGGTATTTAAATACCCCCATTTCCCGAAACCCATATCCGCTTTTGTAGTGAAGGGGGCCAAGCCATCCGAAAAATCACCGGCATAGGCAAAAGACGGTTGAATCATCTCTTTGCCTTCCGTATTCAAGAAACCCCATTTTCCGTTTTTCTTAAAACCCGCAAGCCCTTCAGAAAAATTCCGGGCGTTTTCATACCAGGGAGTAAGTAGTGTTCCTTCTTGATTCATATAAGCACGCATAACGATGCTTTCGTCGGCGGTAAGTTTTTCTACCCAAGTAATACCATCCGTGAACTCACCGATGATTCGGAATCCTTCATTGTTTAATCGTTCCCCTTTGTCCCTATCCAAGAGAAACCAAGCGCCTTTATCCCTAATCCAATACGAATTTCCGGTTCCGTGGGTTAATGCCTCATAACGGGCAGGCACCAACACCTTCCCCTTATCCGAGACTAAGCCCCAAGCTTGCCCTACTTTAAATACGGCACTTCCGTCCTTGAATTCCCCTAAGTAGGTATACTTATCTTCCGACAAGGGCTTCCCGTCCTGCCCGATATGCATAAAGAAGAACTCCCTTGAGTCCGTGGAAAATTGCATGGGTGCGTAACCGGAGGAAAAACTCCCGATACCCAAAAGGTTCGCCTTGGCCAAGTTCTCGATACTTCCGGCATTCAAGCCCTTGATTTCATCACCGGTAGCGGTAAGGAACAAAGGCTTTTCCTTTTCCCGGAATACACATACCCCCTCAGAGAAATGGAGGGATTCAGTAGCGGGAAGATCCGGGAATCCGGTATCAAAACAAGATGAAAAGAAGATGAGGCAAATAAATATACCCCAAGTAGTATGATGCGGCTTCATACGGTTTTCCGGTTTCGTTTGAACGTAAATATAACGGTGAATTTCTAATTGAAGGAACCTGATTCTTTCAACCCACGTTAGTCTGTAAATACCTATTTTTGCACTCCTTAAATAAAGGAACAACTTCGATATAAAATACATCCTGAATGGAAGAGACGAAAAAATCGCTCAATTTTATTGAACAAATCATTTCTGACGATCTTGCTTCCGGCAAGCACGAGTCCATAATTACCCGGTTCCCTCCCGAACCCAACGGCTACTTGCACATCGGGCACTCCAAGGCCATTTGTTTAAACTTTGGCGTGGCGGAACGGTTCAACGGCATTACCAATCTTCGTTATGACGATACCAACCCGGAGAAGGAAAGCCAAGAGTACGTGGATGCGATCCGTAGGGATATCGAATGGTTGGGGTTCAATGTTGACGATAGAATTTACTTCGCCTCGGATTATTTCGGGAAATTATATGAATTCGCCCTTGACCTTATTAAAAAAGGACTTGCCTACGTAGATGATTCCACCGCCGAGGAAATGGCGGGCATGAAGGGTGATATTGATAAACCCGGTACGGACAGCCCTTATCGTTCCCGTAGCATAGCGGAAAATCTTTCCTTGTTCGAGGGAATGAAGAACGGGGATTTCCCTGACGGGGCAAGGGTACTTCGTGCCAAAGTAGATATGGCGCACCCGAATTTATTGATGCGCGATCCGGTTATTTACCGTATCAAAAGACAGCACCACCACCGCACGGGTGATGATTGGTGTATTTATCCGATGTACGATTTCGCGCACGGACAATCCGATTCCATTGAAAATATTACGCACTCCTTGTGCTCCTTGGAATTCGAGAATCACAGACCATTATATAATTGGTTCATCGAGAACTTAGGGATTTTTCCTTCCCGTCAAATCGAGTTCTCCCGGATGAACGTCACCTATATGATCACTTCCAAGCGGAAGTTATTGAAATTGGTGGAAGACGGCGTGGTTACCGGTTGGGACGATCCACGTATGCCTACCATTTCCGGGATGCGAAGAAGGGGCTACCCTCCTATGGCAATCCGAACTTTCTGCGATAAGGCAGGTGTAACCAAACGTGATCAAACCTTGGACATCGGCTTTCTCGAGGAATGCGTGAGGCAAGAGTTGAACCGTACCACGGACCGTATCATGGCGGTTTTGAATCCCTTGAAAGTGGTTATTACCAATTATCCGGAGGATAAGGTGGAGGATATGAAAATCGTGAATAATCCGGAGGAGGAAAATCCGAGCTACCGTACCATTCCGTTTAGCCGTGAGCTATACATTGACCATAGTGATTTCCGTGAGGAAGCGCCCAACAGGAAATACCGTCGTTTGGCACCCGGAAAAATCGTCCGTTTAAAGTCCGGCTATATCATCGAGTGCGAGGATTACGTCAAGGATGAAACCACGGGCGAAATCCTAGAGGTGCGTTGTAAATACGTTGAAAACAGCCGTTCCGGCGAGGATACCAGTGGGCTTAAACCTAAGGGTACACTTTCTTGGGTTTCCGCCAAGCACGCGGTTTCCGCCGAGGTACGTTTGTATGATCGTTTGTTCAATGACCCATCTCCTACCAAGCATAAGGATCGTGATTTCATGGAGTTCGTGAACAAGGATTCTTTGAGCATCTTGAATGATGTCAAGTTGGAACCTTCCGTTTTGGAGCGAAAATCCGGGGAATGTTTGCAGTTCATGCGCATCGGTTATTTCGCGATTGACGAAACATCTACTCCGGACAAGATGATTTTCAATCGTACGGTAACCTTGAAAGATACTTGGGCGAAGATTCAAAGGAAATAGGGATTACTTCATTAATTAAAATTAGCATAAGGCTTTACCCTATGCTAATGAGTAGTCGGTCGATTCGACCTCCTTCTTGGAGTTGAACCGACCGATTTTTATTTTATTTCAATTGAAAGTTCATTTAGGGTCCTAGGGGTTTCATCTCCGGGGCATTGGCATTTTATATCCCTATATATATACCAATCCCCTACTTCGGCTTTCATGACCAATGCCCGGGCTTGCTCTTCATATTTCCCGCCTTTATTTTGTGCCTGGCTAAATCCGTCTTTTTCGGAAAAACGGTGAAGGGCAAAGGAAATTACTTTACAATAAGCATCAATATCCATATTCACGATTGGCGCCTTTAGCCCCGCATAGGCTTTAAATGCTCCTGGAGAAAAAACATTTTTATTGGTCAAATTCAGGCCGGGAATTATATTTTGCTTTGGTATCGGGACTGCTTGAAAAGGTATACGATGTCTTGTCCCTGCCACTTCAACGATTAAGTGAATCAACCCCCTCTCTTTCACATGAACCACACAAGTACCATTTTTACAATTTACCGTACCTCTTCCTTCTTCTAATTCTATGCTTGAAGGCTTTTCATTGCTTCCGTAAACCTTTACATCGATATAATTTGACATCCCGATAATCAGTCTATGCCTATCATTTAAAGGTTTGGCTTCCACAAGAATCTCCTGCCTTAGTTGCTTCGGAGCGGAGCATCCCAAACACGCTAAAACCACAAGTATTATTAAAACATTGAAATTCTTCATTTTGCTTACGTTGGCTTAAAGTGAGGCTTACTTAAAAAACACATTGCCGAGGAAGTGATGTTTGAAGGCAAGTTTATCCACATTCTTGTTAATAACTAACCGGCTGAACATTGGTATTTATCTTATATTTGCCCTCTATTTGTTTACGTTCGGTTAAGTTGCGGAATTATCAAGTAACAAGCTAGATGTAGGAAACAAGAGAAAGGCGAGAAAGGCTTTTCTTGATTTGGGCTTACAATATTTTGCGTAGAACCCTTCTTTTTCCCCTAGCCGTTCTCACTACAACCTTAACCGGATTAAATTTCACCCGCAACACATGAAATTCAGCGTATCCTCATCCGATTTGTTGAAGCGCCTACAACTAGCATCCGGCGCCATCGGTTCTAACCCCGTTTTGCCCATTCTTGAAGACTTCCTTTTTAACGTGGAAGGCAACCGTCTTACCATCTCCGCTTCGGATTTGGAGACATCCATTACAACGGGAATTGAAGTAAAAAGTGACAAATCAGGTATGGTGGCGATTCCCGCCAAAATCCTATTGGAAACACTAAAGGCACTTCCTCAGCAGCCCGTTACTTTCACGGTAGACGAGAACAACTTCGGAATAGAAATTACATCCTCTTACGGAAAATATAAGTTGGCCGGTGAAAACGGTGCCGACTTCCCACGCATCCCTGAACCGGATACGGTGGATACCGTAAAAATGCCTTCGGACATCTTAGCGAACGGTATTTCCAAAACGCTTTTCGCGACTAGTTCCGATGAGCTTCGTCCTGCGATGACCGGTGTTTATTTCCAAGTGGATTTTAATAAAATCACCTTCGTTTCCACGGATGCCCATAAATTGGTGAAGTATACCTTTACCGAGGACATCCAAAGTGAGGTAATGAGCAATTTCATCGTTCCTAAAAAGGCTTTGAACTTGTTGAAGAATGCCTTACCGGCAAACGAGGAGGCGGTTATGCAATTCAATAAGGCTAATGCCTTCTTCTCCTTCGGGGATACGAATATGGTGTGCCGCTTGATTGATTCCCGTTACCCGGATTATAACGCGGTTATCCCTACGGAAAACCCGAACAACCTTTCCGCTAGCCGTTCCGATCTTCAAAATTCCTTGAAGCGTATCGCGATTTACGCCAACAAGACCACCAACCAAGTGGTATTGAATATCAATGACGGTAGCTTAACCATTTCAGCGCAAGACCTTGACTTCAGCAATGAAGCAACGGAGCAGATGACTTGTACTTATACCGGTGAACCCATCACCATCGGTTTCAACGCCAAGTTCTTGATTGAAATGCTAGGCGTAATGGAAGGCGACGAAATTAAAATGGAACTTTCCACACCTACTCGCGCGGGTATCCTTCTTCCTGAAGAACCTGTTGACGGTGAGGAGTTGTTGATGTTGGTAATGCCTGTGATGTTGAGTAATTAATTGAAGGCATCCAATAGGTAAAAAAGACCTCGGAGGATTGAGAAATCTCCGAGGTCTTTTTTAATTTTTTACTTCTTACTCAAAGACTCAAAAAACCGCTCCAATTCTTCAACGCTGAAGAACA
>JAHDDF010000473.1 GCA_020629475.1 Saprospiraceae bacterium | reverse complement strand
TTATTTACTTTCAGCCGGAAATGGTGCTTTTTTGATTCCAAAACAACGAAATACACTTTTCCCTACACCTTTAAAACAAAACTACCCCCTACCCCGTCCGGTAAATAATGAAACCATTTTTGAAAACACCATCCTTTCCGAAAAGGATGGGGGAATCCACCTTAGAAACAAAAGAACACAAACCAATCATGCATCCTCTCCCAATGAAAGATTATGGGTGAGTTATACCGATGGCGTAAGAAGTTATGATTGGAAATCAGGCAGCGAAATAATCCATACCTATCGACAAAAACCCATTTTTGGAGATTTATTTACGGAAACACCTGACTCAATCATTTGGGTAGCCGGTTCCACCGGTTTATTCGGGTTCAAGGATTCAACCATCGTTTTTACCCCTCAAAAAAGACCTGAACTTTCATCATCGGATATTACGGCATTAAGTTCCTACGGCGACAAAATTCTAGTAGGTTTCAATAAGGGAATTTACATCTATGATTTTAAAAACAATGACCTCGTTACCTTAACCCGAAATGATGGATTCCTATATGAAAACATTCGAGGAATTACGGTTTTAAACGATATCATTTATGCCCTTACACCGAAAGGAATCGTTTACTTCCCAATGGACTTTAAGGAGAAAACCGAGGCACCTCTTCCCGCCTTAATTTCAAGTGTAAAAATCAACAACCAAGATACTACCATCGCCCAAAAATATGACCTTGACCACCATCGAAACAATATTGCCATTCGCCCTGAAACCATATCGTTCAAAAGTGGGGAGAATGTTCGTTTTGAGTACAGGTTACTCGGAAATTCGGAAACTTGGTTTTCCAAACCCAGAAACACGGAATTCGCAAGATTCAATGCCCTTGCCCCGGGTGAATATGCTTTTGAGTTCAGGGCAATAAATGAGGACGGAATCGTTGGGGAAATTGAACATATTATTTTTAATATCCGCCCGCCATTTTATCGTACGTATTGGTTTTTTGCCATTTGCTTATTAAGTCTTTTAGGAATCGCTTATTATTTTATTCGTCAAAATATTAGAAGAACCAAAACCAAACTGAATTTGGAAAAGGCGATTAAAACATCGGAAATAAAGGCGATTAAGGCTCAAATGAATCCTCATTTTATTTTCAATGCCTTAAATTCCATGCAAGATCTAATATTGGAGAAGGACTTCCGTGCCGCAAATTCATATCTGGGGAAATTTTCCGACCTCGTCCGTTCGGTTCTATCCGTTTCCGAAAAAAAATACATTGATCTAGATGATGAAATCCGGATGTTGGGCTTGTACTTGGATTTGGAAAGTTTACGGTTCGGGGACTCACTTCGGGTAAACTTGGATCATTCCCGAATACAAAGTACCGAGGATATAAAAATTGCCCCACAATTGATACAACCTTATGTGGAGAATGCCATGAAGCACGGTCTTTTACATAAACCAGGGGAAAAAAAACTAGATGTCATATTTACCAAAAAGGATAACTTCCTAAACGTGATGGTACAAGATAATGGTGTAGGAAGGGAACAGGCTCGTAAAATATTGGAGAGACGGAACCGTTCCCACAAAAGTTTTAGTACCGGTGCAGGACAAAAAAGGATCGAACTGCTGAATCAATTGGAAGAACGTAAAATTGAATTAAAAATCGAGGATCTTTATGAAAACGGGAAGGCAGTAGGAACACGGGTTAGTATTCGAGTCCCTATCCATGAAACCTTCTAAGGGACGTGCAATCAATATCCCTAAAAAACTACGGTTAGTGAATCCAAAGCACCCGTTCATGAACCGGCACGGTATTTTTAATAAAGATTTACGAAATTAGGGTTCACCCCCCTTCCTATTTCCGGTAAATTAGAGAATGATAAAGGCAATCATAGTTGATGACGAAGAAAGAGCACGGAGCTTGTTACAAAAGCTCTTGATGGACTATTGCCGAAACGTAGAGGTCATCGCTTCCTGCCCCAATGTACCGGACGCCGTTATCCAAATCAACCGCTTGAATCCGGACGTCGTTTTCTTGGATATCGAGATGCCGGATTATTCCGGTTTTGAATTGCTTTCCTTTTTTAGTGAGGTTAATTTTGAAATCATCTTCGTAACAGCGTATAACGAATACGCCGTAAAGGCATTCGAGGTTTCAGCCTTGGATTATATCCTCAAACCCGTACAATTGGAAAAGTTGGACGCCGCACTGGAGCGTTTGCGGAAGAAGTTGGAAATCGGCTCCATTCAAAATCGGTTGGAAACCCTAAAATCCAATTTAAAGGACCACCGTATCTCAAGAATCGCGCTCCCTGTTTTTGACGGTTTAATTTTCGTCAGCCTTAGTGACATCATCTATTTAGAGGCTATGGGTGCCTATACCAAATTCCATATCCAAGGAATGGATTGCCAAGTCATCTCCAAAAAAATCAAGTATTTCGAAACCATGCTAGCCCCTAACCCGCAATTTTTCAGGGTGCACCGTTCCTACATGGTTAATACCTTCATGATCAAGAAATATTCACGGCAAGAAAATTCCATGCTCATGGAAAACAATGATACCGTTTATATTTCCAGAGAACGGAAAAAGGAGTTCGAAAAAGCGGTTTCACAGTATAAGTAGTATTTTCACTTAAATACGTTTTTAGGGCATACCGATAATAACCGGTACGCCTTTTTTAGTTTACGTGCATCTTTCGAAATTTCTAGATATATTAACAATTATAACTAGAAAAAACTGCATGTTACACAACGAGAAAAATTTACACTTTTTTATTAAGCACACACCTGCCGCGGTGGCCATGTTTGATATCGAAATGCGGTATCTAGCACATAGTGATCGTTGGCTTACGGACTTTGACGTTCCCCTACCTAATATCATTGGGATGTCCCACTATGAGGTTTTCCCGGATATCCTTGAAAGATGGAAAGAGGGACACCAAAGGGTCTTACAAGGGGAAGTTTGGGCAAACGAGGAAGATGAATGGAAACGCCATGACGGAACAACGGTATACCTTAAATATAAACTTCACCCTTGGCGTAATGACGCCGGAGAGATCGGCGGGCTGATAATGTTTTCCGAAGTTATCACCGAAATGGTGGAGACTAGGAAGGCATTGGAATTAAGAAATAGGGAGCTACAAAGTATTTTTGACGCATTCCCTGATTTATTCTTTCATTTGGATAAAAACGGA
>JAHDDF010000472.1 GCA_020629475.1 Saprospiraceae bacterium | reverse complement strand
AACGGCAAGTTCCAATTCCAAGCGGATATCACCCGGGATTTGATCCAAGACCGCTTGAACGTTCGGATCATTAGCGATGCCGTTCGGCGGTAAATCCTCATCCGTGGTGGAGACGCAAAACAAACCTTCAGGAGTTTGATCCACGAGTTCCGCGCAAACGTAGGTAACGATAATTTGGGCATGCCCAAGAGCGGTATGCCTACCCAATGCCTCATAAATGCCTTGCGTTTCACCGTGCCGGATTTCCAATTCACCCGTTTCCGTGAGGGTTTCACTACCGAACTCCCCGTAACTGAGGATTTCATAGCCTACCCGAAGTTTCCAATATTGTCCTTGGATATCGGACTTATCCTCACGCCCATAAATTAGGCGAACTCGTGCTTCGCGTTTGGTTACGAAATTAAGGGCACCGGAAACACCCGGAAAATCGTACATACTTGGGTCTTGTACGTTCAATTCCGGCGTAACGCCATCCACGGTAAAAGTTTCTATCAATTGTTGGGGGCTACGTTGTTCCGTATACGTAACCACACCCTCCTCCAAGGACTGGGCTTTAGCCCCTTGGAAGGATACAGAAACAAATATTATTGCCAATAATAAATTTGAAATAAAGTGCTTGAAAAAACGCATGGCAAAATTAATTTTTGGGAATATCAAAACATTGTTTTTCGAGAAATGCCCAAGGAAAGAGGATGCTTCATCCCCATGATGATATTGCAATAAAAACTGACTTCTTATTTCAATACAAACCCTCCTTCCTCGGGTATCTTTTTTTATCTATTCTACAGGCTTAACATATCCTCCGGACTCCTGAATGGTTTTCACGCCATCATAGGTTTCCTTGGAAACGCTTACCACGTTTCCTTCACTATCGTATTGATATTTCGTGAAGAAGTTATTGTTATCCAGTATGCCCGTTACACGATAATCAACGGGATCGTAAACGTAAGTTTGAATGTTACCTTCAGCCGGGAATACCCTAAGGTCATCCAAGTAAAACGGCAAGTCTCCAAGCTTATTCAAAAGCAAGGTATTTGCCCCATTGTACCTGAACTTACCTTCGACCCTTTGCCAACCTTCAATGATGGCACCTTCAGGTTTGAATTCAACACCTGAGAAGGAAAGGGAAGCGTAATTTTTAAAGGTTGGGACGTCATTATTATCCACCTTAATCCAAGCACCTAGGACGTACTCCTTACCCATTTCCAATTTCAATTGGTTTTGGGGCAATTCCGCATTTCCTAGAATTTCCAGGGACTTTTTGCCCGTATGCGCTTCTTGGAAATTAATGCTCAAATTTTCCATTCCTTGGAAACCGCTGCGAGGCGTAAAATCGGTATCAGGGGAAGCCGAAATATCAATGGCCACGCCCGAGAGTTCGCATACTCCGTTCGCAACGGGAAGGTTCCCGTTACAGCCTGTATCATAAGTGACAAACCCAAGCCCTGAGGTACCGAAAGGTCCTTCGATTTCGGGGATTACCTGATAAGCTCCCGTAACGGTAGCCTCCACGGAATAGGTTTCACCGGTTTCACTACAAACGGTTTGTAGGGATATGGTCGCGCCTGCGGGGATCGCATTCAACAATTCCTCATTTACGCCTTGGATATAAACCCCTGAATTCAGGTTTGCGGGAACACCGTAATCCAAAGTCTCGAATTGGATTTGGGTTTGTGACTCCGACATCTCCAAATCAGGGCAAGCCTCCAAGAAAGTCAGGTGACCGGATTCACGATGAAGCGCATCATCCAATGCATCATACTCCTCGAATCCTTCAAAACCGATTTCGTAATATTGGGAATTCGCCGCTACCGCAATCGGAAGATGATCCCCGTAACCATATAGGCTAGCGCTATAAATCCCTAGGGCATCCTTGCCTTCTACGGCGGCACCGTTCCTGCTGTACTTGGTTACCTCCTCCACTTTTCTCCACTTCTCCGAGCAGTCATTGGCGAAAGGATCCTCCCAATCGAAAAGTTCAAGGGTGAAAGTACCGTCCGTCCTTAATACCGGATCACTTTCCCCTTGGGAACGGTCATCCACATAAGCGTAGGTTTCATATAAGCGGTAAATCCCTTTGGTTCCGTCGGAATACGGATCCACATTTCCGGGCGCCTCATCCAAACAAGCATTTACGTCCTCCATTGCCCAGGTATCCTTAAAGGTTACGGCGGAAGCTTGAAGTACGTTGTTTGAGGTTCGATATTTGGAGGTTAAGGCTTCGGATTCAAGTGAGACAGTTACCACTTCTTCCACTTCCGTTAGTGGAATGTTGCAATTACCGGTTCCAAGATTACCTGAATAATTTTGCGAAAGAGTGGTTCCGTAAGCAAGAAATACGATACCTACTTCATTACATTCTTCCGGGTCCAGAATATAGGGTGCTTTTATCGACGTAAAACCATGAGCGGCATTCGTCACAAACCCTGTATTGGAAGATAAGTCCGGTCCGGAAGCAGAAGCTTTTGATTTTTGAGCGACCTTGGCGCCGGAATACGTATCATAACTTTCACCACATTCATTTTCCACTTTTAGTGAAATAATAGTACTTCCGGAAGCCGAGGAATTATCAACAATTATTTTAAATATATTTGAATTAGTATCAAAATATGAGTCTTCAATAATTATCGGAGTCGGGATACTATTTAATTTTACACTAAACTGATTTAAGTCATCCACCATACTTGCATTTCCAATAATCGTCAGCATTCCGGGCGAGGGAGAATCTTCTACCACATTGGTAATATTAACTTTAGGAGAGCAGCTTGTAAAATCCAATAAACAGTCATTAGAAATTAATACAGGTACAGCTTCAGGACCTGTATTATTTACATTGTTGGCTACCGCAAAATGGGTAAATGGCGCACCACCCATGTATTGGTTAATAATATCCAACTGCTCTTGATATAAAGGAATTCCGGCAATCTGGATAGCATTATTTTCAATGGTTTCGGAATCGGATAAAATTATTCCATCGTAGTAATCATTATTAATTAACTCCGGGGAAATAGTAGTGGGTGCATCAGATTCGCCGGCGATTAAATCTTGCGTCAATAACAAATTCAACAATTGCACATAAGCCGTTAAAGCAGGATGAACAGAACATATCTCCTTTACCGTAGCCGTAGGTACTTGTGTCTTAGCGGTACAGGAGCCCTGCCCTCGTTCTTCCATAGGGTTGTCCAAG
>JAHDDF010000471.1 GCA_020629475.1 Saprospiraceae bacterium | reverse complement strand
GAAGGCGATATTTGCCTGGGTGGCTTATTTTCCCTATTGGATGATTATTCAAATAGTCGGTTTATTTATTTTTAAAAAACCAAAGCCTGAATGATTAGGTCGGGAACCGACCAACACACGCAAAACGTAGGGTGTAGCCCTACGCAACCCCAATGGAACTTATTCCCAAAAAAATGAATTGATAAACCTGTCCCATTGATCAAATCAATAAAAAACATGAAAACCTACATTACAATTCTCCAACGCCTCATAAACGGAACCAAGTTCCGGAGGTAGAGTATTGTAATACACAATAAAATCAATGAGCCTCTTGGATAAACCCAAGGGGCTTTTTATGTTTAAATATAGCATCATGAAAAAAATCTCCACCATTTTCGAAAGAAACTGGGAAACCAACAGAAAGGTAAACGAAACATTAATCGTGGACTTCGATTTTTCCAATGCCGTGGCAACGGAAAAAATTGATGGAATGAACATTCGGGTAACCGTTCGTTCCGGAACCGTAGTGCGTAGTGAGAAGCGGAGAAATCCAAGCAAAATCCAAAAGCAAAACGGAATCGTGGACCCTTGGTACGTGGATATCGATGAGGGTGCTTCCCAAGATAAATGGCTAGTGGATGCCATTGCCAATACGGACTTCTCCGGCGTACCGGATGGTGAATGGTCCGGAGAGGCATTCGGGAAAAATATCCAAGGGAACCCTTTAAATATGGAAGGCAACCAAGTATTCCTTTTTTCCTTGGAGGATTGGCGCAGTAGAATCGTATTAAAAGATGCTCCTGTTTCCTTTGAAGAGGTAAAAACGTATTTGAATACAAAGAAGAGCCTAGTAGGAAACGATTGCTTAATGGAAGGCATCGTGTGGCATCACCCAGACGGTAGGATGGTAAAAATCAAGCGCAAGGATTTTTAATAGAAACCCGCTCGGCTCAGTCTCCTGACTGAGTCGATTTTTCTCCCCTGAGTCGATCTTTCCTAATCTTGTTAACAACACTTCCATTAACGATTATTAAAGAACTACAATCGCTTTTCGTAGTTTCGGGGAAACCTAAGGCACATGAGAGAGAGAATAATTATCCTGGGACTTTTGTTGATCCCCATACTTTCCTTTTCCCAAGAAAACCGGTACTTGGATTCACTTCAGTTGAGACTTTCCGAATTGGAGGCGGATGGGACTAAACCATTGGAAACCTGTCAAACGGTTTTAAAGGTGGCACAGGCATATGATGTCAATAAAGATGGTGGTTTTAATGAGCGCTTGGAACTGCTTCCGCCGTATGAGGAAAAATTCAAGACTTTAAACGCTCCTGATTTGATGGGGGAGTATTATCTGCTACTCGGTAGATCACACCTCCGTGCCGTTCAATTCGGACAGAAATATGAATCCTTAGAGGGATGGATCAAATATACCGAAATGGCAATCCCCTACTTCAAGGAGGAACAGGACACCATGCGATGGGGCATTTCCGCTTCGGAAATTGGTTTGGCGTACTTGATGCAAAACGAGAACGAAAAGGCATTGCCTTATTATGAGGAGGCGATTCCATTATTAAGGTCTGCCGGGGACAAGGATAATTTGCTTCGATGTTTATCCAATATTTCTATTCTCTACAATTCCATTGGGGAACAAGACAAAGCGATTCCGACCAACCGGGAGGCGAGGGATTTATCTAGGGAAGTAGGTGATAAAATGACGGAATTAATTTCCGCCTTATCTCTTATGAGTATTTTTAATAACAACAAGGAATGGGTTGAATCAGAGAAAACGGCAAAGGAAGCTTTACGATTGGCCATAGAGGTAGGCGATTCATCCTACATCGCTTATGCCAAATCGGGTCTTGCCACAACGACTTTTTCCTCCGGGAATTATGAAGAGGATGATATTGTTTGGATTGAGGAATACGTAAAGGAATCCACCGGCATTTTTCAAAGGATTGGGGACAAGGAAGGGCTATTTGATAATCTAAAATTAGAGTCATTCATCGCCCAGAGGAAAGGGGATTATCAAACGGCACTGGTAAAAAATAAAGCCTTCTTGGATATCGCGAAAGATCACCCGGATACGGACAATCTATCCAAGGGCTACTCCTCCCGTGCTGAAATTTTAATGAAATTGGAGCAATTGGATTCGGCTGAGGTCTATTTCAAGAAAGCCTTGAAAATTTCCGAAAACGCGGGGAGTGTCATCTTGTCGAAGTCCTACTTCGAAAATTTAGGGGACCTTGCGGAAACCAAGGGAAATTACAAGGAGGCATTGGCCTGGTTCAAGGAAAGTGAGCGTTTGGAGGACAGCATGTACACCGCCGATTATTCCAAAAACCTAGGGGAAGAAAGCATCAAGCAAGATGTAGAAGGAGCGGAACTAGCTAAGGTAAAAGCGGAAATGGAATCGGATAAACTAGCCTCCCGAAATAGACTTTATTTGGCGATTGGATTAGGCTTGTTGGCTTTGCTTTTAGTGGGTGGTTACTTGTATAGTCAATTAAGGAGAACACGTTTGAAACTAGAGGATCAAAATGTGGAACTTAAGCAACTCAATGAAACCAAGGATAAATTTTTCGGTATCATCGCGCATGATATCCGAAGCCCGATTTCAGCCTTGGAAGGGGTAGGGGAGCAAATGGCTTTTTATCGTAAAAAAGGAAATGAATCCAAATTAAATCGGTTGACTGATCGGGTAGATAGTACCGCAAAAAGATTATCCGGTCTTTTGGATAATTTATTGAATTGGGCATTATTGCAAAAAGGAACCATCCCTTATAATCCCCAATCTTTAAATGCTAATAAAATAGCTTCGGATACCCTAGGATTATTTTCAGCCCAAGCGGAGGCAAAAGGAATTACTTTGTCCAATAATATTAATACCGATGTGAACGTTTATGCGGATGAATCCGCTACAGCAACCATCATTCGGAATTTGGTAAATAATGCCGTAAAATTTACTTCAGAAGGAGATAATATTACATTAAGCTCCAAGGAGGATAAAGGTAATATTTGGATAAGTGTCAAGGATTCCGGAACCGGAATGAGTGAGAAAAAATTGAATTCATTATTCGGTTTGGGGACAAGAAGCCAAAAAGGAACATCCGGTGAAAAAGGCTCCGGTTTAGGTCTAGTTCTGGTTAAGGAACTATTGGATTTAAATCAAGGAAAAATCGAGGTAGATAGTAAAGAAGGACAAGGGAGTGAGTTTCGGTTTTCTCTACCGA
>JAHDDF010000470.1 GCA_020629475.1 Saprospiraceae bacterium | reverse complement strand
AAAACATTATCATAATAATCAGCTCGTTCAAACAAGCGTTCGAACATTTCCTTGCCCGTCATGTCGTTGAGGTAGCGGTCGGGAATAAACAAGGACAAAACGATTTCCCGGCTATTGGCGGGAACGCTAAAACTAAGCCCTTCCAATTCATAATTTTGCTTGAGCATAAATTGGTAAACGGGCGCGATATTGGTCTTGGGCAAACTACACAAGAAAGCATCCCCAAAGATCATCCCTTCACGGTCGTTGTAATAAATTTTAATGGTAGCGCTTCCTTGCTTGATGATCCAATGATCCGGACCCATGCGGGATAAGGGAACGTCATGTCCGATTAACCGAATGAAATCCTCGATGGTACGGGAAACGCCCGTTGCCTCATATCCTTCAGCGCGGGAAGGTAAATCAATATGACTACCGCAATGCGGACAGTAATTTTGGTCGGGTTCTATCTCTTGCTCCGCTACGATATTGGAACACGAGGTACACTTAGCGGAAGGAACCCGCCCGCGACTTTCGAACTCAGCCAAAGATTGGGAAAGAAAATCCGAAGGAAGCGAAAACCCAACGTTATTCCCGTTCTTGACGATAAAGGTATTCACCCCCAATATATGCCCGGAAGCATTTACCAAAGGACCGCCGATATTTCCGGGATTCAAGGCGGCATCATGGATGATGTATTCCATGCCGTGCTCTTCGTGGGCGCTATTGGAAACGATGCCTTGGGTAGCGGAATAATCATACCCGTATGGATGCCCGATAGCGACCACCGGTTCACCTTGCCCTACGGATTCCCCTTCAAAGAAGGCTACCTCGGGCATTAATTGCTTGAATTCCTCGGGTACTTCCAAAAATGCGAGATCCGCTTTTTGATCCGTGTAAAGGATTTTGGATAAGCGTTTCTTGAAGTTCCTACCGTCAATCGTTACCTCCTTGTTTTCACGTACTACGTGCTCATTGGTAATCACGAGATTGTGGGAACGCAGGTAAAAACCGGTTCCCACGCTATACGGTGTCCCTATTTGGACCACCACGTCCCTGTATGTATCAATGACGTCCTTCATTAATCGGCGGGTGTTAGGTCCATTTCTTGAATCATGAGCAGGAAGGAACGGCAAAATTCGTCCTTGTCGGTGTAAATGAGGCTTCCTGTATCGGCGTTGAGTTTCGGGAATTTTTTCCGGTTAGAACGAACGATGGAATTGATTTCGGAACGGATGGCGGACTTGTCTAATTTCCCGGATTCATCCTTGTAGAATTCCCGTTCAAAACCAAGGTCAGCGAAATAATCGGGTTCCGTTATTTCGTAGTATAAATGAAGCAATTCCCTTTCCGGAATCGGCATTGCCCAGTGGAAAAGGGCATAACCTACGATGTATCCCAAAATGGAACGCGCTACCTCGGGATGATCATTCCGCATGTACCAATCGTATTCCCGGATGACTTCATTGATAAAGCCACCCAAGCGGGCATGATCCACCACCTGCGTATTCCCGAAGGTGCTGGTGGTTTCGTATAGCTCCTTGCGGATTTCCTCATCGGTGCGCTCCACCAATTTTTGGAATTCCCTTTTTATTTCGTTGTTCTTGGAAATGGTGGGTCTGCCATCCTCCAAGAAATATCTTCTATTCAACCGTTCAAAGACTTCCATCATATGCCCTTCCGGGCGAATGAGGTAATCCAAACGGTATAATAAATCCAAGTAGCGGTAACCCGTTCCTTGGGCAAAGGATTCGGGGTCGGTTTTACCGGTATCTATGTCCAAAACCAAGGCGGAAATAGACTTTCGAATGAACTTGCATTTTACTTGTAATTCCTTTTCCTCAAGAGCTTTGGTATGCCCCGAATCTACCTCGGAAAGGGTATCGAATTCATCCAGGAGAATATCGTCCATTTTATCCGCCTCGGTGGATAATTCCCGAAGGGCGTAGTATAGCTTATGCGGTGAACCATCAAGGATATAAGAGTCGAAAATAATGGCGATATCATCATTTTCATCCAAGGCGAAGCGGCTGTATTTCAAGGCGAAATTCTTTTCGATTAAACGCCGCATGAAACCCACGTTCGGTTCCCCTACGGAAACCACTTTTGCCTTGGCGAAGAACTTCCGTCCGTCCGTATATCCCCGTATCAATTTTGAACCTTGAAAAAATTCGAAGGAGAGGTGGGTATCGCCCAAACGTTGGTAAGAAACGTTCTCCACGAACGGGTCCTTTAGATAATCAAAGAAGGCTTCGTAAGCATCGAAATGCTTGCCGTCATCGAAGAGCTCCATGGATTTGTGCCATGCTTGGTATTGCTCATCCGCCTTGTATGAATCGCTGTAACGTCCGAACCGGATTTCGGGTTGATCTTCCTTCTCCGCACTTCTTCCGAACAGCCGGTCAAATAATCCCATTGGGTAGATAGAGGTTTCAAGCAAATATAGTGTTTTTGGGAAAATGGGGCGCGGTAAGTGGAGTATAATGATGGCACGCTACAATCACGCCATATAGGTGGTTTTTTTGTTTTTTTAGGGGCATGAAGGACGTCAGGTATTGTGAAAAACGACTCTCCATGCGGAGAATTAGTGATAGGGTTTGCTATGCAATTTTATATTTTCATTTCTCCTTTTATCCACCATTCAAAGTATTTTTCAAGACTAGGCGCTACCCATTTTCTACTATCGTCTTCATGATTCCATACAAATATATCGTTTCGAGTGATTCGACCATTTAAAATAGGATAAGCGAATAGATCTCCATTGCCCGCGTCCGCAAAAAACAATAAATGATCAAATGGCATGTACAGATCCTTAAAGTCTTCATTGGTTCTGAGTCCTACATTTTCTGTTTTTATTCGATCCAATTCCCATAAAAGTCCTAGTCCGTACTCTCCAATAATACCATTCGATTCCAATAGTACTGATTTCAAGTGTTCGTGAATGGGTAACCCCAATTCCTTTTCGAATAATTTGATTTCATGAAGACTCGCCGGAGGAGAAAAATTACATTCTGAAGTATAAGTCTTAAGTTTTTCAATCCACATTGGCTTTTAATTTTGTAAACAACCGCTTCGCGTCCACGTCCATTCTCCCGGGCTGTGCCCGGGACGCGTTATGCGGTATGTTGTAATAAATGATTTGGTTGAGGTTTTAGGGCATATGGTATCTCGGGCGCAGCCCGAGACGATAAGGGTTGTTATTATTTTCTATCGTATCTTAAATTAGTGGTAAATTCTAA
>JAHDDF010000469.1 GCA_020629475.1 Saprospiraceae bacterium | reverse complement strand
TTTTTTTGCCGTTGACATTTGTTTCGTTTTATTGTCAGGAACACAAGTAATACATCCTATGATTACTTAAATCAAATGTAAACACCTTTTTATGAATAAAACGGAAATCCTACGTATTTCATAAATTTGGGAAAAAAGAAAATGGATTTTACCTATACCGACGGAAGTGGAAATGGTTTCTCGATATCTAGGGGAAAGCTGGATTATTCTCCTGTGAAACCGCAATTTTCCTCTTCGGGAATATATGATGGTGGAGATCCAAGCAGTATTGAATTATCTACTGAAGATGAAGAAAAACTTACGTCCCTTGCACTGAGAGCATTTGAAAGTATTTCCGGACATTCGGAAAGAAGGGAAATGGGCTGTGGAACCTTACGTTTAGAAGGGGAATCCATTTTTCTAAAAAGAAATGCCCGTTCCAAAGAGGAGTTGGAACAGGCATTGAAATCTTTTTTATGATTATGGCGATTACAAGAATCGCTTAACCAGCATTCTTAATTTCCCATAATTTTTACCCCAAGGAGCGTACCTGACATCCAAGTCAATTCCCGGCGATTTATGAAGTACGCTCTTCATGTGTGAGAAGGTCTCAAATGAAGCAACGGAGTGGTAGGCCCCGATTCCGCTTTCCCCAACACCACCAAAGGGAAGATTCGGGTTTCCGATATGTACCACGGAATCATTTACCGTAGCACCACCGGAAGAACAGCTATTCAAAACCTTATCGGTAATGGATTTGTCCCTGGAATAGATGTATAAGGCAAGCGGTTTCTCACCATCATTTACGAAGTCGATTACGTCATCGATATTTTCGTATTCCATAATGGGTAATATGGGGCCGAAAATTTCTTGTTGCATGACCTTGTCGTCACGGCTAACACCGTCCATGAAAGTAGGGGAGATGTATTTATCATCCCTGTCGGTATTTCCACCGTAAATGATCTTATCCTCGTCCAACAATCCGCAAAGCCTATCAAAATGGCGCTCGTTGATAATCCTGCCGTAATCCTCGCTTTCTTGTGGGTTTTCGCCGTAGAATTGCGCGATTTTCTCCTTGACACGAGTTAATAACTGCTCCTTGATGTCCTTGTGGACAAATAGGTAATCCGGTGCGATGCAAGTTTGTCCTACGTTTAGGTATTTCGCCCAAACCAAACGCCTTGCCGTATTTTCCAGATTGATATTCTTGTCGATGATACAAGGGGATTTTCCTCCAAGTTCCAAGGTAACCGGCGTCAGATGTTTTGCCGCAGCTTGGTAAACGATACGTCCGACATTGGTACTACCCGTAAAGAAAACATAGTCCCAACGCTCCCTTAAAAGAGCGGTGCTTTCGGGAATACCACCTTCTACCACAGTGATGTATTCATCATTGAATTCATCTAGAATCTCCTTGGTAATAGCCGTAGTGTGAGGAGACAGCTCGGATGGTTTACACACGATAGTGTTACCTGCCGCAATGGCTCCAACTAAGGGAGAGAAAAGAAGCTGGAACGGATAATTCCAAGGGGAAATAATCAATGCGGTACCATATGGCTCCGGATGGATTTTACTAGCCGCAGGCGAGAAGAACAATGGCGTCTTTACACGCTTGGGTTTTGCCCATTTCGGGGTTTTAGCGATAGCTTCCTCGATTTCTTTTATTACCAAACCCGTTTCCGTGATATATGCTTCCGGTTCGGATTTTCTTAAGTCATCATACAATGCCTTATGAATGGCATCCTCCTTTTTTAGGATGATGCTTTTCAGTTTTTTCAACTGCTTGATCCGGAACCCGACGTCCTTGGTTTCCCCTTGACGGAAATAGTCTTTTTGTTTCTGGACGATATCGCTGATGTAGGATAAGTCCTCGGAAACCGTTACCGGATTTTTCATGATAATGACTTTGAGAATAAAGAAATGAAGCGAAATTTCGCTGGAATAAAGTTAAGAACATTGTAGCTAATTCCCAAGTTCAAGAAAATGAACAAAAAAACGGCTTTGGTGAAGCACCAAAGCCGTTCTACAATGTCCGGAAGACAAAATTATTTTACGATGAACTTGCGCGTTAAGCGCTCACCGTCCAAAGTAATATTCAAGATATAGATTCCCTGGGCGAAACCATCAACGGAAATAGCTTCCCTAACCATACCTGCTTGGTTGCCGGCATTGATTTGGGTAACGGTTCTTCCGGTGATATCCGTTACTTGGAACGAGATGTCCTTAGCGGATTCCAAGTCGAATTCAACATTCAAGAAAGAGGAAACCGGATTCGGGAACATCTTAATATCGCTAGTTAGCCCTTCGATATTGTCATTGGATAGCGTACAAGCCGCGTCCGGATCATAAGTCACGTACAAGTTATAGGAGTTACTGCATCCCGTGATATTATCCGTAATAACAAGGGTGTGGTTCCCGGAAGCTTCCGCACAATAGGTTTCCCCGTTGGCACCCGGAATATCCGTTCCTTCAAACTGCCATTGTAAGGTATAGCTAGCGGGGAAGGCACCCGTATTATTAGCAAAAAGATCGTTGCCGGAAATGGAATAGGTAGGTGCACTAGGTACTTCCGCAAATTCCAAGTTAATTACATCAGAGCTAGCGGAACATCCGTCAGGAGATGTATATACCACGTAGTAATCACCGGACTCCGTAACTTCCAGGGTAGGATCAGTACCTCCGATAATGGAAATGGTATCATTGAACCATTGGATACCGGTAGTGTAGGAGGAAGTAAGAATGATGGTTTCACCCTCACAAAGTAGACTTCCTACTTGCGAAACGGTTGGATCATCCGGTCCTTCGAATACGTTCACCGTATCGGATGCCATGATTTCACTAACCGGGTGAACGATATTGAAGCTTACGGCTAAAGGGCCATCGTTTAGCGTACCCGTTGTATTCTGCGTGAAATTAACGGCACCACACTCGTCATCTCCTAAGAGTAGACCATCATCCTCATCCCAAACCTCGCAGGTATAGTTACCGGGGCCAAGGAAAATATTGGTGCTGATGGTAACGGGAGCATCCGTATCAGTGATACTTGGAAGCGAGTTAAAGATTTCTGTTCCGGAAGGGTCAAAAATCTTGATATAGTAATCAGGAGAACCTGAAATTAATGGCGGAAGTGCTACGTCGGAGCAATCGGAGGATTCAACGGTAACGCTGTTCAAAAGGTAACCGAAAGTATCAATGGTAGCGGAATACTCAATGATGTATTCACCCGGGTCACTGTAAGT
>JAHDDF010000468.1 GCA_020629475.1 Saprospiraceae bacterium | reverse complement strand
ACGCATTGCCGAATTCATTGCCAAGGGTAGGCGGGATTATTACGTCCGTGATTCAAACGCCCTTGTCGCACGTGAACTTGAGGGCGATCCAAGATAATGTTCCCAATGCCTATATAGCTGATCCCTTGTCCATTGATTCCATCGCGAATTTGCTTGGAAGTTACGTCTATTACCGGGCGGATAACGAGACCTTCGAAATCAGGGAAGCGACCTTGGCGGAAGTAAATGCTTGGTATGAGGACTTGAGACCGGAAGAGCCACAAATACCTGTCAGGGATTTAAGTATTACGGACATCATGCCCTTGGATGATATTGAATTTACGATGTCTACCTCCTTCGGTGCCAAGTGTTCCAATGTGGCTACCATGCGGACCTTCGGCTTCCCGGAGGGAACCATTCCGGACGGTTTCGGGATACCGTTTTATTACTATGACGAGTTCATGAAATTCAATAATTTCTACGAGGAGGTAGAGGTGATGTTGGACAATCCGGTATTCCATAATGACATCAATTTCCGTACGGCTCGATTGAAGGATTTAAGGGATGACATCAAGGACGCGCCCATGCCGCAGTGGATGTTGGATAACCTCCAAGCCATGCATGATGCCTTCCCGGAAGGTACGGCGGTAAGATGCCGTTCAAGTACGAATAACGAGGATTTACCCGGCTTCAGTGGTGCGGGTCTTTATACTTCCAAAACACAGCATTTGGACGAGGGACATATCCAAAAATCCATTAAACAGGTATATGCCAGTATGTGGAATTTCAGGGCGTACGAGGAAAGGGATTTTTATCGTGTCGATCATTTCATGGCTGCAATGGGTGTGCTTTGCCATCCTAATTTCCAAGATGAAAAATCAAACGGTGTAGGAATTAGTATTGATCCGATTTATGAAACGGAAGGGACTTTCTATTTGAATACGCAAGTAGGGGAGTCCTTGATTACCAATCCGGATCCGAACTCCGTACCGGAGGAGATATTGCTATACGAAGACCCGGATCAAGCAGGTGGATATTTGGTATTGCGTTTATCTAATTTGGTGGAGCCCGGTGAACTTGTAATGGATCAAATCTACTTGGATCAAATGCGGGATTACCTAAGCGTTATCCATGATGAATTCGCCATTTTATATGATGTTGTAGGCGTTCCGGGTTTCGGGATGGATATCGAGTATAAGGTAACGGCGGATGATCAATTGGCGATTAAGCAGGCGAGGCCTTGGGTTACATTCTGGTCTAACGTAAACGGGAATAAAGACCTGGGCGTTACCGCCATTACGGAGCCGCAATCTTCCGCTGGTTTAGGGAATAATGAATTGGTTACGGCAACGATTGCCAACCAAGGATTGGAAGATATGTCCAACTTTGATATTGAATTAGTGGTGGATGGACAATCCATGGAAACCCTAAATGTTCCTAGCACGATTGAGCCTTTTAGTCAAGCGGATTTTGAATTCACCGTTCCTCAGGATTTTTCAAGTGTGGGCGATTATGACGTCTCTTGTATCGTAACCCATCCGGAAGATGAATATAGCGCGAATGATACCCTTAATATTGTAATAAGCAAGCTTCCTCAATTGGATGGTTCCGTTTCCATCGGGCAATTGGCGGTAACTTGTGATAACGATGTGGAGCTGAACGCCATTATTACCAACCAAGGAGAAACCACTATTACAAGTGCGCTTATTCAGGTAGTCGTAAATGGTTCGGTGGTAAGTAATATTAATGCACCGGTAAATGTACCTTTCGGGGAATCGGAGGCGGTGTATTTGAATATTACGAATAATCTTCAACCTACTAACAATAATATTACGATAAACTTATTGAGCGTAAATGGTCAGGTAGACCAGAATTTAAATAATAATGCGGCTTCCACGACTACGGATTTGGAATCGGATTATGATATTATCACCTTGGTTATTAACGCTGATGATTATCCACAGGAAACAACTTGGGAGATTATAGACGGAGCAACGAATCAGATTGTTGCTGAGGGTAATTTACCGGTAGGACAAGGGCAAACCTATACCGAGAACATTTGCCTGAATTATAATTCGTGCTTCACGTTGAATGTTTATGATTCCTGGGGTGACGGAATTTGCTGTGGTTACGGATTTGGGGATTTCTTGGTTTTGGATACCGACGGGAATACCATTTTAACCAATGATGGTGATTTCGGAAGTCAAGCTACTGTGGTCTTTTGTCCGGGTGATGGAGGATGTGAGCTTACCGCCGACGTAAATGTTACGAATGCTTCTTCAGCTTCCGCAAATGATGGGGAGATCAATATTTATCCGAGTGGTGGGGCGGTTCCTTACCAATATAGTATTGATGGCGGTGTAACCTTTTCCGCATCTAATTCATTCAGCAATTTAGCGCCGGGCACTTATTCGGTATTCATACTAAGTGGAATCGAGAATTGTACTTACCAAGAAATTGTTACCATACAATCCTGCGAATTGACTACGGTAAACGTGGAGTCAACGGATGCTTTTTCCGTGGTTACGCCGAATGGTTCCATCGTGATCAATCCTACTTCGGGAACGGGACCTTATATGTATAGTATTGACGGCGGGCAAAGCTTCGTAAGCAATAATGTATTCCTTGACTTACCGGTTGGGGATTATAACGTGGTGGTGCAAGATGCTTCCGGTATTTGTAATTATGAAGTAACGGCACCTATTAATTCCTGTGACGTCGATGTGGAAATGATTACCTCCGATGCCACAAGCGGCTCCGCCAATGACGGAACCCTTTCCATCGTTCTTACGGGCGCCACCCATTCATTCGAGTATAGTATTGATGGTGGGCAGACATTTTTACCTAGCAGTAGTTTCTCCAATTTAAGCCCGGGGACTTATGATGTCGTTATCCAAAAAATGGGTGGCGGTTGTCTTTATGAAGAAACGGTTACGATTGGTGTAACGATTTCCATTAATGAAATTTCATCCAACGGAATTAAGATATATCCGAACCCGACGAAAAATGATATTAATATAGAAATCGAATCCCTTTCCGGTTTATCCGATGCCGTACACTTTGAAGTGTATGATAATTTGGGTAGAACCATTCATGCCGGTACCCTTACCCATGATAGCGGAAAAGCGACCATTTCCCTTGTGGAACATGTTTCCGGGACTTATGTGGTGAGGTGTTATAATGGTGCTTTCGAGAAGTATTTTAAGGTGGTTAAGATGTAGGGCTGCTTTTTATTGGTAGGA
>JAHDDF010000467.1:2125-3221 GCA_020629475.1 Saprospiraceae bacterium | reverse complement strand
TTCAATGACGCTTAAGGCACGGATAAGACGATGCCCGTTTTGGATGTCAACATCATCGTAATAATTCGGATCTTTTTCTTTTAATAAATTTTGAAGGACTTCAATTCCTTCATTTTCCATTAAGGAAATATATTTTTCCTTAATTTTATTTGGTACATCCGGGAAATGATCAAGACCTTCGGTAACCGCTTTTACATACATTCCTGAACCTCCGACCATAATCACGATATCGTGATCATTATATAGTTCATCAAGTAATTCGAGAGCATCCTTCTCATAATCACCTAATGAATATTCATCCTTGATAGAAAGGGAATCAATAAAGTAATGTTTGGCTTGTGCTAGTTCTTCCTGATCCGGTTTAGCGGTACCTATTTCCATTTCGCGGAAAAACTGCCTTGAATCGGATGAAAGGATTACCGTATTGAATTCGTTTGCCAAACGAATCCCCAATCCGGTTTTACCGGAGGCGGTGGGCCCGGAAATGATAACAAGGTATTTTCCCATTTGCCGCAAGGTAGGAAAGATTATGATTTCAAACGGCTGAAAATAGAAAGGAGCGTTTTGTCAGCAACAAAACGCTCCCATGATTCTTTGGAAAGGAGTTATCTATACTCCTCCTTCAATTTATCAGCGAATTCCTTGCGGAACTTCTTCACCTTTGGCGCGATGACCACCGAGCAATAAGGATTTTTATTCTTATTCAGATTGTAATAATTCTGGTGATAATCCTCCGCCTTGTAGTATTTGGTCATCGGAACTACTTGCGTAACAATGGGATTAGACCATAGCCCTGACGCATCGGTTTCCTTCAAGGATTTTTCAGCCGCCGCCTTTTGGGCATCGTCATGGTATAAGATAATGGAACGGTATTGAGGACCTACGTCATTTCCCTGCCGGTTAAGTGTGGTGGGGTCATGGGCATGCCAAAAGACGGTCAATAGTTCGTCGTAAGAAATTTTACTAGGATCGAAGTCAATCTGGATAACCTCCGCATGACCCGACGTTCCCGAGCAAACCTCCTTATAGGTAGGGGTCTCATCATGACCACCCGCATAGCCGGAGCTAACCGCTTCAACACCTTCCAGTTGCAGGA
>JAHDDF010000467.1:0-2115 GCA_020629475.1 Saprospiraceae bacterium | reverse complement strand
AATGCACCAGAAACAGCCTCCCCCGAAGGTAGCCTTTTCCAATTCCTTCATTTCGTTTACGTTTTTAGCTTCAATGGTTTTCGGTGCAGGTTGGTTCACGGTTTCCTCCGAAACGGTTTTGGAACAAGCGGACAAATGCACCAAGCCCAAAAGTAGGGCAAAGAACGAGAATCTAAGCATGGCTCAAAAATTTGTTTTTTCGCAAAAGGGATTCATCCATAATGCGATGATTATTGGAACAATGATCTTACTCTCGGGTTCATTTATCGTTGCTAAAACGCCTTTTTCGGTAGAAATAGGGTGTTTGTCCAAAAAAATGATCCATTCGGGTTACTAAAACTACTTTTGTTGTCGTGATGGGGATATTTTAGGATTCCCTTAAAAATCGGATACAATTCAAAATAGATATTAAAATGAAAACAAGCTTTTTCAAAATTGCTTTAGGCGCTATGGTCGGGGTTTTCTTGGCATGGACCGTCGTATTCCTGATTTTCATGGTTTTCGGATTCATCGGTAGCCTAATGGGTGGAACCAATGTGGAAAATAATTCCGTTTTACTCCTTGACTTCAACCAACCGATTCCTGAAAAATCCAACAACGTAGCATCAAGTCCTACGGATTTTTCCTTTGAAATGGATGATGTAACAGGACTATACGATATGACCCGCATTCTTGAAAAGGCGAAGAATGACGATAAAATCAAGGGCATTTTTATGGATATGTCCGGTACCTCAATGGGTAATGCAACCGCTTCCGTAGTTCGTGAAGCCCTTGAAGATTTTAAATCCGAAGGGAAGTTCATTTACGCTTACGCTGATGTTTATTCCCAAGGAGCTTACTACCTGTCTTCCGTAGCGGATTCCATTTTGGTACACCCTATGGGACAAGTGGATTTCCGTGGTTACTCCGCTTCCATTCCTTTCTTTAAGGATATGTTGGATCGCCTAGGGGTTAAGATGCAGATTTACTACGTCGGTAACTTCAAAAGTGCGACCGAGCCTTACCGCTTATACGGTATGAGTGATGAGAACAAACTTCAGGTACGTGAATACCTTGAAGGATTGTACCAAGTATTCTTGGAGGACATTTCCAAGTCTAGAGGCAAGTCCGTAGATGAGTTGCGCGCTATTGCCGACGGGTATCAATTACGCGATGCCGATGATGCCATCCAATACGGAATGGTGGACGGAAAAGCTTACCGTGACGAAATGATCGATATCCTGAAGGATAAGTTAGGGATTGATAAAACAGACAGCAAGAAAAAGGTGAAAACCATTAGCCTAGGTACTTATGCCACCACAATGGAGGATAAGACCGAGAAGGAGCGTGTTGTCGTCATCTTCGCTGAGGGAACCATTGTGGATGGCGAAGGCGCTGCGGGTTCCATTGGTGGAAAGAAATACGCTAAATTGGTCCGTAAAGCAAGAAAGAGCGACAAGACCAAAGCCATCGTAATGCGTGTAAACTCCGGTGGCGGTTCCGCATTCGCATCCGAGGAGATTTGGAGGGAATTGGAAATGGCGAAAGCCCAAGGTATTCCGGTCATTGCTTCTATGGGTGATGTTGCGGCGTCGGGTGGATATTACATTTCTTGTAATGCGGATACCATTCTAGCCGAGAATAATACCATCACCGGTTCCATCGGTGTGTTCGGGATGATTCCATCCGCGCAGAAAGCATTGAAGGATAAGGTGGGCGTTTCGTTTGATACGGTTAAAACCGCTAAATATGCTACCGGTATTTCTCCATTCATGGATATCGGTGACGAAGAAGGTGCAATTATCCAAGAAGGCGTGGATAAGATTTACGAGGACTTCTTGAAGCGTGTGAGCGACGGTCGTGGAATGAGTCGTGATGAAGTTCATGAGGTTGCCCAAGGTCGTGTTTGGACCGGAAAGAAAGCCAAGGAAATCGGTTTGGTGGACGCCATTGGTGGTCTTGATGACGCTATAGAAATTGCGGCGAACATGGCAGGTTTGGAAACCTATTCCGTTTCCCAATTCCCTAAGGCTAAGAAGCCGCTTGAGCAAATCCTTGAGGATATCACGGGTCAGCCTGTTGCAAAGACGCAAACCGCGATTCAAGAAAATATGATTCGTACGGAATTAGGCGAGA
>JAHDDF010000466.1 GCA_020629475.1 Saprospiraceae bacterium | reverse complement strand
ATATCTAACATCTTCCCCTTCTACAAATAAGGATTCTTGGGTAAGTACACCAATTTATAACCATCCTTCTTCAATGCCGCTATGGTTTTCTCATCAGGTATTTCATTGAACAAAACGGAAACCATGAGTCGGTAAGGTGTAATGCCGAGTTTACTCAAGAAGTTTTTACGGCGGATTTTAGCTTTAACCTTGTTGAAAACCTTGGTGTTACTTGTAGGTTGATTCAAATCCAAGTGCGTGGTGTAATAGTCATTGAAACCCTTGAAGGCAAGAACGGGTAAATTTATACCCATGCCCAATTTTTCGAATTCCCTTTCGGAAACCTTGTAGACGAAATTCCCCACCGTTTCAAAAGAGAAGCGGTTTTTCCAGAATTTATCGATTAAGGTATTATCGAATTTATCAAGGACTCTTTTCAAGAAAACGATGGCGGGCATTTCGATCCCAACGTCCAAGGGTTCAATCATTATGATTCCCTTTTTTGCCACCCGCAACATTTCATAAACGGCAATGTAGGGCCTAGGGAAATGGTGGTATGCCTCCTTGCAAAGGACATAATCAAAGTGCCCGTCCCCGAAGCCGATTTTTTCCGCGTTTACCTGTTCGAATTTTTGGATATGCCCCAGCTCATGCGCTTTTTTCAAGGCGGAGTCCGCGATGTCGGAAGCCGTTACGTCCTCGATACCCGCATTGCCCAACCAATGGGCATCCGTACCCAATCCGTCACCTACGGTTAGCCATTTGTCCTTGTTGTTCATCAAGGGCGCGAATTGCCGGTACATCCGGTCATGGCGCCAATAATCGATGGTTTCCTTATTCTCGATTCTACCCATCGGATTGCCCTTTTGCTCGTATTGTTCGGCATGGGCACGGTAACTCTTGTCCTTGAAATTATCAGTATCCATTCTCGTCCGGGTGTTGGCGGTTTTTTAATCGTAAGGAAAAAGCGGATTTCGGGACGGCAGGTGGCGCGGGTGTTTCCTTGCTTACTTTTCCTTTGTAATAAATGGCGCAAAGCGTATGCTCTACATGGTATAGATTGGCGTGTTCCTCCTTGGGTAAAGCATCAAGGATACCTTTCATGACCTCAAAGCGGGGTTCCTCGGGAGTAGATGCATAATCATGCCAAACCACGATGGTATTAGGATGGGTCAGGTGTTTGAAAACCCTTTCGGTATCGATTTTTACGGATTCGTATCGATGATCGCCATCAATAAAAACCACATCGAATTTTTTACCGAGGGCATCGTAATCGAATGTCCTTGAATTTCCCGTAAGGTGGGTAATCCCGTCCTTGCCTTTGGAAAAGAAACCATGTAAATCGGCGTAAGCCCTAGGAAAACCCAAATCCAAAATTTCTTTCTCCGAGAGGTTGAGAGTATATATCTCCTTTGCCACGGAAGCCACGTTCACGGCGGATTCACCTCGCCAAGTCCCGATTTCAAAATACTTGCAGTCCTCGAAACGCTTGCACAAGGACATCAAGAGCGCGAAATCAGTGGGCATGGAACTTCCCCCCAGAAAAGCCATCAAGGGAATTTCTATATCCGTTTCAATAAATTGGGAAGAACGGGCAATGGGTAAACCATTGCCAAAATTATATTCCTGCTTGACTTTTTCTTGCCAAGACAGGTTATGATCCAAGATAATATTCATCCAAGTAGGACGGCGCAATAGGATTGCCATCCCCTTCAGGAATTTAGAAATCTTGGACATGGATAGGGGAGGGGATTAAGCCTCGGTAATGATGTACTCGTAGAATTCCATCACTTGGTTGGAAAGGATACGTGTGCAGGCATCCTCCACTTTTCCTTTGGCGGCGTCCTTGGAATCCGCTTCCACTAGCAACTCGATGCGCTTACCGATCCGTACGTTTTCGATACCGGAAATGCCTACGTTGTTCATGTTCTTACCCACGGTTTTTCCTTGTGGATCGAGCAATTCCTTCTTGGGCATAACATTGATTTCCGCTTTGAATTTCATGGGAATCCTGTGAATTTTAGTCTCTGGCAAATAACATGGAAAGGAGAACGTACAATACGATACAAAGCGCCAATCCGGTATATTGCATAAAGACGATGAGCAATATCGCCGCAAAGATAAAGCTATATCTTAACTCATTGCCTTTCCAGGCCGCATTCTTCACCTTGAATGAAAACATCTTTAGGTCACTGACCATTAAAATGCCGATTAAGAGGGTGGCGACATAACCGACAATGGGATTGGAAAGGAAATCCGCAAGGTTGAATTCGTTCCGGGAATACGCCATAAGCATACCGTAAACGAAAACGGTAGCGCCCGGTGTGGCAAGCCCTCGGAAACCGGTGGTTTGGCGCTCGTCGATATTAAACTTGGCTAGACGATAGCAGGCAAAAGCGGTAAATAATAATCCGGGGAATGCCGCCCAGGGCATGATGTCTCCCGGACCTTCAGGACCATATAAACCGATGCTAATCAGCGTAAATAATACAAAGCCCGGTGCCACTCCGAAGCTGACCATATCCGCCAAGGAATCCAATTGTTTGCCCAATTCCCCTGAGGCATTTACGGCGCGTGCCACTAGCCCGTCGGCAAAATCGGCGAGGATGCTGTACACGAAGCACAGGAAGGCGGAACCGTACCATCCTTGGCTGATGCAATAGATGGCGATGCAACCTGAGAGAAGGTTGGATAAGGTTACCAGGTTAGGCAGCATGGATTTCATATGGCAAATGTATGGATTGATATACGTATTTTGCTAACAAAAACAAACAAGTAATGGTTACGACCCGCATGGAACGACAAGGAAGGGTAGAAAAGTATTATCCGGAAAAGGATGGTGAGCGTTTATCCTATTCTCAGGTAGCAAACCTTTGGATATCCGATGCGGCATTCAGGACGCATTTCATGAAAATATTGGAGGACTCCGAGTGGAAAGCTTATTTTTTCGAAACTCCGCCCGTTACCCTATCCAATTTTGACCGTGAATTTGAATTCGTATTGGTGGATTCTCCCTCCTTGGCAAGGGTTAGCGCAAACGGTAGCCCATTCAAGGATTTTTTTAACGATGATTACACCGTAACCTTCCCCAACCTTAGGGGTGATGCGATATTGGTGGTCCCCTGCCCGGATCAGGATTTTCCGCACCTTGCCGCTTTTATGAGAACAGCTTCCGAGGAAAGAAAACATGATTTTTGGATCAAGGTCGGCGAGGCGCGAGCGCCTCGCCGATGAACCGGTTTGGTTGTCT
>JAHDDF010000465.1 GCA_020629475.1 Saprospiraceae bacterium | reverse complement strand
TTCCGACGGAAATAAAACCTTGCTCGTCAACGGATTTTGGGGTTTAAGCAGGCATATCAATTACCTAGGTGAAATATTAATGGGAACGGGTATTGCCTTAAGCGTAGGATTTCCCTTGTATTGGCTTCCTTGGTTATACCCCTTGTATTATGTAGCCCTTTTATTTCCAAGGCAACTGGATGACGATAAAAGGTGCAAGGAAAAATACGGGAAACTTTGGGATAGATATACGGAAAAGGTAAAATACCGGATAATTCCCTTTATTTATTGACACCCGTTCAAACATGTAAGAAGTTGTAATATTTTGTACTAGGAATCATTCGCTTGATTGTTACTTTTGCACTCCCCGATAGCCGAAAACCCATTCGAATGTATTTCACGAAATACCTCAGTACCCTTTTGGGTATTCTTTTCGCTTTCCAAATTTCAACCAAAGCACAAACCGGTGATTGCCCGTATCCCGTCATATTCGTACATGGCTGGGTCAGTGATGATACCTATTGGGAAGGAACTTCCAAGGATGCCGACTTCAATAATGTTTGGGGCAATTACGCCGGTACTTGGCATGCGGTAATTAATGCTACCGACACCCACGAACGTAATTTATTGGGCGGAATTACGGCAAAAAATGATGATATCAACGGGCCGGACGGCACTTTTGACAATGACGGGATGAGTGATGATGTCATGTGGATTTTCCCGAACGAGGATAATGTCCTGACAGCCGGCTGCGTATACGGTATTAATTTCAATAACGGCTTGGATAACGACGGGAATTTAGAGACCTATTCCTTATTCAATGATGCCCCTTGCGGGCAATGTTCCGATAGCAATGAATCCGCTATCGTAAAACAAGGATACGCATTAAGCAAAGCCATACAAGCCGTTCTTACGGCAAACCCCGACAAGGACAAGGTTATTTTGGTAGGCCATTCAATGGGCGGGCTTTGTTCACGTGAATACCTACAAAGAACCGACGACACCGGCAACCCTAAAAACTGGATTGATCCTAGTAGCGCGGACGGTCATAAAGTAGCGAAATTGGTAACCGTAGGCACACCGCATAGAGGTAGTAATTCCTTCGGGAACATGGATCCGCTCCGCTTGGCGAATTTTGGGCGGATGGACGTAAATTTCGACCTTAGGAGTGAGGCAATCCGCGACCTACGGGTTAACTATGCCGCAGCCAGTGGTCCGGACGTAGCAGGTGCTTATCTCTTTGGCGGTGACGAGGCGGATATTCCTGATTATTTCCCTTGGTATTGGAGCGAGGACGTCAACTGCGACGGTGATGAAGACGATACCATTATCGGTATAAACGAATCCGGATCACCTAAAGCATGGGACGGAACGGAGGATAATCCTTCGATGCCCCTGCCCACCAATGTAAGATATACCTACTACGTGAGTAACATTCTCCTTTCCGGCGGTGATGGCGTGGTAGAAGATGATCGCCAATGGATTTTCAGGGGCGGTGATGGTATTACAACGGGAGGCTATAATGACGGAAGCAGCGTACCCGTTCCGCATGATGGCGTGGATTATCGCTTATCCGACCGCGTGGACGGAACCTTCGGCACTAATCACGGCGGACAATCAGGTGACGCGGAAAAAATCATGCAAGCACTGGACGAGGGAGATTATCCCGCATTTGCTTGGCGCATTAACATGAACCATACCTATGCGGGAATGGCGCAGGAAAATCCCGCTAAAATTCCCGCTGACGGAAACCGGGCAGGAGGAACGGACCGGGATTGGTACGTATTTTCCCTTGATGCTCCTAGCCAGGGCTTGAATATAAAAGTTACACCCAATCCTGATTTAGCCGGTAGAATCGACCTTTTCGAAAATCCGGCTGATTATGAATTAGGGAATGCCCTTATCTCCTTGACTTTTCCTTCGGGAACCACAACGGAACAAGAACTTAAAGCCATTGCTTGCGAGTTTCCCGCAGGAGAATACTATGTACGCGTTAGTCATGAGGCGGTAGGAAGTGCCGATTGGAAAAACGCATTCACCCTAAGGGTGGAAACCACGGATGTTGACATTCCATCCACGACGGGCAGTTATATCGCGGATAATGAAACCACGGACAGGAATGGTTGGACCCACTATTGGAAATCGGCAATCAATCCATCCTCCAATGACTTACTGCTTTTATCCATACAAAAGGATGCGGGCATGGACATTGTTCCTTCCCAAGTCATGATAGGAGTAGGTGGTAGTTCCGCCATTGATTTAGGAACGGCGGGATATGTTCCCAATAATACCATTTGGCATGTTATGGATAGGTGGTGGGACGCCACTCCTACCGTACAGCCTTCCGCAAACGTCGGGGTGCGGTTTTATTATAATGACCCGGAATTTTTGGCATTACAATCCGCCGTGCAAGGGGACGGCGGTATTATGGCTTCCCGGGCTGATATGGTCGCCTATAAATTTGAAACGGGTTCCGGCGTTGATCCCAATCCCGGAAACGGGCATACGGGAGGAACGGCAGGTAATTTTTTAATGCTCCCCCACTCCGATCTATTATGTATGAATAAGGATTATGCGGAATTTTCCGTTACCGGTTTTTCAGGAGGTGGACTAGGAGGATCCTTTGATATTTTATTGCCTGTTGAATTAATTTCCTTTACGGGAAAAGCAAGGGAACATTTCAATCTTATCCAATGGGAAACCGCTTTGGAGGAAAATATTGAATTATTTGAATTACAATATTCAAATAACGGTATTGATTTTATCCCATTAAGCACCATTTCCCCTAGCGGTAACGATCAAGGACAAGAATACCGTTTCGAGGATAAAAACGTGGAAGAGGAAAAAAGATATTATCGATTAAAAATAATAGAATCGGATGGTTCTTTTTCCTTTAGCAATATCATTTCGGTAGAACGAAAAAGCAAGGATTTAGTCTTCTCTATTACCCCTAATCCCGTAAAGGATTTTACCCAAATAAATATGGAGTTAAATGAATCCGGACAGGTGGAAATTTCCGTTTTTGATTTCAATGGTAAATTAATTTCAAAGGAATATTTCCAAGGGGAAAAAGGAACTAACCAGTTCCGTTTAAATACCTATGAATTAGCAAAGGGCATTTATATCCTTCAAGCCACACAAGGAGAAAAAATCACTTCTAAGAAACTCATTAAATAGTTCGCAGAAAAACTATTCAATTACGTCAATATCGAAACCGATGATATTGCGTTCACCCATTTCCTCGTCCGTTCCGGGTGTAAGGTAAA
>JAHDDF010000464.1 GCA_020629475.1 Saprospiraceae bacterium | reverse complement strand
AAAACGACGAGACGTTTTCCTGTCTTTTTCGACATTATCCCTTGCCAACAAAAAACATTACTCGCAAGTGCTTCTTTTACTTTTTCCTGATGAAAAAGTAGGACACCCCACTTTGTTTTACATGTTTTAGATAAAAAAATCCCGGATTCCGCTTACACGAAACCCGGGACATATTCTGTTTAAACCCTGATTAATTCTATTTAGACATTAATCGTAATAATTATCCTGCACCTCTTCCCCTTCGCTGATTTTTCGGCTATAATCCATTCTTGCTTTTTTCTCCCTGGCGAATAAGTTTTTCAAGCCTTTCGCGCTTTTTTGGAAGCGAATGGTATTGGTAATGGAAATGGAGCTAGCCACGGATTCCACATCGTGGTCGGCACCGATATAAGTGAAGGTCCAATTCTTTTGCTTCAACTCATCGATAAGTGCCTTTACGTCCTTGCCGGTATATTCCCGGGAAGCGTTTTCGTAGCCATCCGTCAGGATGGTAACGAGGACATTATAATCCTCTACCTTGTCCGTTTCATTACGGAGTCGGTTTACGCTTTCCCCGATGGCGTCATACAAGGGCGTGGATGCTGAAGGACGGTAGGATTTCTCGGATATCTCATCCATTTTACCTACCGGCTGATTAAATAAATGCGTGGTAATGTCTACCCCGTTAAAGGTAACGAAGGTCACCGAATGCGATTGCTCAGGAAATTTTTCCCCGACCGCCTTGATGGTCTGAACCACCTCATTACAGCCCTCGATAGTGGCTTGCTTAACGGAATTCATGGAACCGCTTTCGTCTAGGATAATTAAATTAAAAACGTGATGCGTCTTGGTCATAACTGCGGAATTTTGGCAACAATACGTAAGGAGTCAAACCTCCTAGGGAGATGTTGCAATTAAAAAAATGGAAATATTAAAACCGGAAAAAAATTCAAAAACGGGATTCTCCGTCGGTGGGATAGTATGCGCGAGAATCAGGGGTTCTTGCCCGGTAGGTTAACGCATATATTAACCGGGTATTTTTAGAAAAAGTTCCCTCATTGATTTTAATGACAATATAGCGGTCGAAAAGACCGCCACATACAAAGCGGAGGGTAAAGCCCTTCGCCAAAAAACTAGACATAATTCACCTTACCGTACCAAAGTAACATCCCCGGAAATCTGCCGTTGTTCCCCATCCAAGAAAACCGCCTCAATTAAATAAACATAAACACCCGGATTGGCATATTTACCTTCTACCCTTCCGTCCCAACCAAGGAAGGAATCAAAATCGGTAATATTATTTTCCTCGTACATTAAACCGCCCCATCTATCATAAATAGAAAAGCGTGTAACAGATGCTAAAGAGGACGCCGGATAAAACTTAAAATAATCATTAAAGCCGCTATTATCCGGAGAGAAAACATTGGGGATATATAAATCATAAAACGGAAGAACCTCTACGAAAACGGAATCCAAGAACATACAGCCATAGGTATCCGTAGTTTCTAAAAAGAGGTAAGTAGATTCCAAGGTATAATAATCATCTACCCTAGGCGTTTCACTTAAAATTTCCCCGGAAGGATCCGTCCAAGTAAATGCGGTAATCCCGAAATCAAAAGACTCCGGTTCAACATCCACGGTTTGCCCTAGAAGGACCTCTACCCTTTCGGGCAATACGACTTCAATCCCCTCGGATACATTAATTACCGTAACGGAAATAATACTATCACAACCGGAATAATTGGTGGTGGTAGCAATAAATTCGCCCGGCTCATCGGTTTGGACGTCATAATATTCAAATAAATCACCCAAGCAAATCGCACCTTCAAAATCCGCATAAGTATGATTGCCTACGCCTAAGGTTAAATTCACCAAGGAGTCACAGCCATTAGAAGCAGTCATCAAGGCTTGATAACTACCGGCATCCCTAAGCGTATCACCATTTAGAAGGTAATATTCATCTTCACAAATTACTGTTTCCACATTTTGGCTGTAGGAAGGTACGTTCAAGAAATATTCCGTGGTAAACAAGCAGCCATCCGGCGTATTTATTACGGCAGAATACAAGCCCTCCGGGTCTTCGGAAGTCAATATCAAACTAGGGCTTTCCTCCGCTATAATGGCGACGCCATTGATATACCATTGGTAGGTATAATCCGGGTTATCCTCAACCGTGAGCGTAAGATTATCCTGGCAAACATCACCCGTAACGGATTCAAGGGGAATCCCGAAATCCGTACTCGCCGCTACGGTTAAACCATCCAGATAGAAATACGGGTTCTGTTCATAGTTAGGATTAGCGGCACAAGCCGGACCCAAGACCAGTACCTCATAAGGCTGTGTCGCTTGAAATTCGAATACCACGTTTACCCAATTATTGGAACCGGAAACGGAAAGCTCACCCAATTGGGTATAACCGCCGGAATTCAAGGGGCAGCCGGCAAGGAAATTACCGTTACCGAAGGGTAAATTCCCGCAGGAGGTAGAACCAAAAATTGCCATATTCAATTGCGTACTCCCGATTACGTTATCCCTGAATCCTACGTAAAAATCCAAGCGGTAATCCGCTCCCACGATCATTGGTTCAAGTAAGCATGCTCCAACATATTCCTTGTAATTGGCTCCTACACCATTCTCACCGTCCCGAAATCCTACGGCACCCTCACCATCAGGAAAAGGCAAGGGGGCAAAGGCAGGGATATTAGTATTTCCAAGGTAATTCCCGCAGGTATGGACGTAGTCCGTAGTGGGAGCAGAAGCTTGTACCCAACCCACGGCACAATTTAATTGCGCATTGGCATTGGGACAGCAAGTTTGTTCTTCAAAA
The DNA here is from genome assembly GCA_020629475.1 of Saprospiraceae bacterium. Taxonomy (GTDB): domain Bacteria; phylum Bacteroidota; class Bacteroidia; order Chitinophagales; family Saprospiraceae; genus JAHDCE01. The sequence goes on along the minus strand of JAHDDF010000464.1, from coordinate 443 downwards.
GAAGGATTAGGAACCAAGGAATCAGGTAGATCACCGTTACAAAGACAGTCATCATCATTTAAATCAATGAGTCCGTCATTGTCATCGTCAAGGGCATTATCGCATATTTCTTGCGCCCCTAGAGCGGTACACAAAAACAGCAAAAGCCATAATAGGATATGTTTTTTCTTGCGGTGCATATTTGTAAGTTAACGCCTTAAAGCCGTTAATAGTAATTCATCTAGTAGATATTAACGCTTCGCCCTCGACCCGACAAAAAACGGGTAGCAAGAATTCTTGCTACCCGTTTTGATGTTTTTGAAACAAAACAGCTTCTTATTTCAACAAGAGTTTGGTACTCCTTGAAATTCCGCTATCCGTATTTCTAAGGGTAACAAAGTATACGCCTTTTGAAAATTGGTTGGTATTAAAGGTATGAACACCTTCATTCAAGTTATTTCTTG
>JAHDDF010000030.1:18595-20168 GCA_020629475.1 Saprospiraceae bacterium | reverse complement strand
GTGGAGCCCAATTTCAACCTCTTTACCTTGGATGAGGACTTGAAGCGTGAGCTTCCCAAGTTCGCGCCGCTCTCCTCCCCTTTCGGGGAATATACCGCTTCGGATAAGGCGAAGGTCTTGTTGTGGCAACGCATCGGTTCCGTGGAAACGAAGTATCCTTTGCTTGCCTTTGGCGAGGTAAACGGCGTAAAAATCGGTGCCTTGACGGCGGAGGGTATTTGGAAGTGGAAAATCTTTGATTACCTACAGCACCAGAACCATGATTTGTTCAACGGTATTATCGGGAAATCCGTGCAGTACCTGACCCTTAAGGAGGACAAGCGTAAGTTTCGTGTTAGCGTTGCCAAAAACATCTTTAACGAGAACGAGCCGGTTATCCTTGACGCGGAATTGTATAATGAAAGTTACGAGTTGATCAATGACCCCGATGCGGCTTTGAGTATTACCAATGAGCAAGGAAAGGATTTCAGTTTCACCTTCAATAAGGTCAATAAATCCTACACCTTGAATGCGGGTTTCTTCCCTCCGGGGAATTATTCCTTCAAGGGCACGGTCAATGCGGCGGGGCAGCAGTTGACCTATAACGGTAGGTTCTCCGTACAGCCCGTCCAACTTGAAAAATTCGAGACTACCGCTAATCATGGCATGCTTCGGGTATTAGCGGATCAATTCGGCGGGCAAATCGTTTATCCTTCGCAGTTGGATTCCTTACCGTCCAGTATCTCCCGTAAGGATGAGGTGAAGCCTGTTTTGTATTCCAATGTAAAAACACGTCCGGTTATCCACTTGAAATGGATCTTTTGGTTGTTGATTGGTTTCTTGGCTTTGGAGTGGTTCGGGAGACGGTTTAATGGGGGGTATTGATTTTCTCAATGACGAATGACGAATGACGAATTCCGGGTTTTCCGGTTGTAAAACTTCAGCTAATACAAAATTAGGTCATACTTCATTTTTCAAGTTTTATCATGGTATTTAAAAAAGAGTTGATTGCTGCGGATTATTATCTTTTTTTGAAATCAAAGGATGCTAACGCTCAAGTAATATTGAGGCAAATCGTAAATGAAGGGAGCAGTTCATTTTTAAAAAACATATTTACTACCCGAGAGGAAAATTGGTTGGTTATCGTCGCTTATGAGGAACAACTTTCCAAGTTTAAACATGATCATGAAATCGGGGAGATTTTAACCGACTACGAATTCCTTATCTTATACATCAGTGATTTTGATTTCACGTTCTCCTATTTCCAAGAAGGAGATGAATTAAGATTCTTATGGTATGATTATGAGAAGGATAAAATTAAAGCGGACAGGGGAGAAAAATTTCCTTTTGAAAAGGGATCTTTTTTTGAACGTAATGACTATCAACTGCGAAAGAGTATAACATCCCATTTTGGTATTTCTTTGGATTGAGGGCGGCTTTATTGGTCGGACGACTACAGTCGTCCGACCAATGGAAGCCAGAGGCAAAAAGCAAAGATTACATTTACCAATAACAAAATTAAGTTTCTCATTAATCATTTGTTGTCAAAGGGATTAACAATCGTTTCGACTTTTTTTCGAAGAGGAACTGCGAT
>JAHDDF010000030.1:0-18585 GCA_020629475.1 Saprospiraceae bacterium | reverse complement strand
ATGCACCAATTCCTTACCTTTGCCCCCATGTACAAATTCTTGAAAAAGGTGCTGCCCGGTGGGCTTAAGGATAAGGCGAATTCTTACGTCGTGGGACAAATGAAGCAGAAGCGGATGGAGGTGGAAGCCCGCATCCCTAAGGTAGACTTGTCGGCGCGGCATATCGCTAATTTGAGGAACTTGCTGACCCGCGAGGATTTATTGGCACTAATGCCCAAGGATGCCGTGGTGGCGGAAATGGGCGTGGATCACGGTGATTTTTCAGAGAAGATTTTGAGCATTTGCTCCCCTAGGAAATTGCACCTCATTGATGTTTGGGCTACGGAGCGGTACCACGACGGTCTGGCGCAATTGGTCAATAAAAAATTCAAGACGCACATTGAATCCGGACAGGTGGAAATTAACCGTGGGTATTCCACTACGGTGGTGAATGATTTCCAAGCGGATTACTTTGATTGGATTTACATTGATACGGACCATACCTACCAAACTACCGCCGATGAATTAAAAATGTACGCGCCTAAAATGAAAAAAGGCGGCATTATGGCGGGGCATGATTTCGTGATGGGGAATTGGGAAACGGGTTTCCGATACGGGGTTATTGAAGCGGTGTATGAGTTTTGCGCTAAGGAGGATTGGGAATTGATTTACCTCACCATGGAGATGGAAAATAATCCCAGTTTCGCGATTCGGAAAATATAGGTTCTTTTGACAATTACGAATGGGTCAATTATCAATTACGAATTATTTAATTATCAAATCAGCAATTCATTTGTCATTTGTCATTTAACCCTAGTAATATGTAGTCTTGATTTTTCCTCGAAGCGGAATTCATCTTTTCTGTCCTTGAAAAAATCATCTACGGCTTCGGTGCAGCCTTTCCATACGTAGTAATCATCAATAACAAGGACGCCGTTTTTGGATAATTTAGGAACGATGGCTTCCAAGCACACCATGACGGAATCATACCAATCGCAATCGATGTGGGCGAAGGCTACTGGCTCATTAAAACCTTGAAGGGTTTCCTCGTATAGTCCTTGTACAAACTCTACGTTATTCTCCTTGGCAGGAACGCCCATCTCCGTAAAGGATTGGCTCACTTTCCCGATTAAATCCTCCTTGTAACCGTAATATTCATCTTGCCCTAAGCCTTTGGCTTTTCCGGATTTGATTTCCTCGTAGCGGTCGTGGATGGCTTTATCGTCCTTCTCACCCGGAGGGGGAATCATCCCGAAAACATCGTAAATCTTAAACTTGCGCTCCTTGGATTTATTACTTGTAATCAATATTCCGCTACCACCAAGGGCACAACCCATTTCCATAAGGATTCCGGGAACGGCATTTTTTTCCAAGCCTTTGATACAGTTTTTTAAATCCAACATGGCTTGCTCGTCCAGGTAGGTCAGGCGTTTTTTCTTTATGCGATCAATATCCTTATTAACCGTTCGGATCAAGTATTTTTTCAATGCCATTTTTTGCTTGAATTTAGACTTTGGTAGAAAACTGTAGTGTTGGAAAACGACTAGAATACCTGTTATTCAGACGTTAGACGTTAGATTTTAGACGTTAGATCGTTTGGTGATAAAGTAAAAAATCCAAGTCCAACATCTTGGTTTATACGTCCAATATTCCCTCTTGAATTAGTACCCCAACTACCCATCGTAACTTATGATTTAATTCGGTCTAGTAATTTCCACAAGGAAGCATCATGTACTTTTTCATCAAAAAGCGTCTGTACTTTTTCCCTGTTTTTTGCTTGGTAATCCCAATCCAGGATGGCGTGCATTTTTTCCGCCGTAGCTTCGATATCACGTTCTTCTACCAGGTAACCGTTTACACCGTCCTCCACCAATTCGGGAATACCGGAATGTTGGGTGGTGATTACGGGTAGTTCCATTGCCATGGCTTCCATGATGACGGTAGGGATACCCTCCTTGTTGCCGTCTGCCGGGGTAATGCTGTGATGAATGAAAGCATGTGCCTCCTCCATTAGTCGGATATTCTCCTCCACGCTTACCCAATCCAAGAATTCCACGTTTCCGGAAATGTCCAATTCTTGTGCCATCTCCTTGAAACGGGTAAGGGCATCCCCTCCCCCACCAATTTTCCAGATTACTTTTTCCTTGAGTTCCGGATGTTTATCCAGCATCAAGGCAAACGCTTTCAGGGAATATTCATGCCCCTTTTTTGGAACGAGTGATGATACTTGCAGAAACGTGAAAGGCTCCTTGGGACGATTGTAATTTTCCCTTCGGAAACGCTCGGTATTTACGCCGCAGTACAAGACGTGATTGTTCTTGAAGGGAAAACCGGATTTCGCCATCCTGTCCCGCATTTCATGGCTAACGAAAGCAGCGTGGATGTTCTCCTTCCCCATCAATTCCTTAAGCCTTTTGGTATAGGCGGGATCATTCAACTCCTTGGAGGCATCATAACCGTGGAAGATGATTAGGACGGGAATATCCAAGGAAAAATCATGGCTTAATAATACCCTTGAGGCAATGGTCCCGAAGGGGATGATGATGACGTCGGGATTAAATTCCTTGATGTGTTTCAGCCAGGCTTGACGGAAGGATTTCACCTTTACCGGGGAAATGGAATTCAAAAATTTGATGCCTTTCCCAAGAGCGGCGTTTTCGTATTTGGGTACGATTTTCCAATTATCGTAGGGAAAGCGTTCCTCGTTTTCACGTTCTTGGCAAAGCACCAATACTTCCGCGTTCGAGGACAAACCTTTCACCTCGTTGTAGATGAAAGTTTCCGTAACGAAACCGAATTTATTGGTGTAGTATAGAACGCGCATCATGTTATCCTTCTTGGATTTCCTTGGCAATCATTTGCACCATTTCCTCCGCAATCCGTTGTTCCTCCTTGACGCCGGCTAGTATTTTCCGCTTGGCTTCATCGGGTTGGATAAGGATTCCCTTGATAAAATCCCTAATTCGGCTGCCATCGAGCTCATTCAGCATGAAAGAATGTTCCGACAAGCCCATCTTGTCCATCGTGCCCTTAGATTTATGTTCGTAATACAAGGCAACGGCGGGCGTTCCGTAGCGCATACCGATGATAACGCTGTGCAAACGGGTACCGATTAGCAATTTACAACGAGACAGGATATTCCCGATTTCAAGGTGGCTGTATTCCTCTCGGAGGACGGTCATGCCTTCCGGGTTTTTGAGTCTACCTTGAATGCTTGCCGCTGTTTCCCTATCGTCCACGTATCCTTTAATGCCCATCGGGGTAGCCATGGAAACACCTACGATATGGTAGCCTTCCTCAATATATTCATCCAATAATTTGGCGAAGGATTCCTCGTAGGTTTCTTGACTAATACCAAGGCGATCACCGAAGGATTTTAGCTGCCTAGCGGTAATGGCAATCATGGGTTTGGAAATGCCTTCCAATTCGGGGAATGTACGTTCCTCAAAATCGGGTAGTAACCACGCGGTATCCGAAGAGAGCATGATGTCCTTTTCGGACATCCCGATTCCGGGCAAATGCTCCAAGGACGCCGTATCCCGGATATGGATTTGATTCACCTTGGGAAGCAGGCTTGCCGCTAATTTTAGGACATCCGCGTTCCCGTCGAAGGGCCCTACGCTATGCCCCGCCATGAAGCGGGGTTTCCCCAAGGCTTGTCCCAAGGCAAGGGAAATGAACTTTAGGGGACCGTAATGGTCTATAAAATAGGAGCCCCCCACATGAATAACGGCATCGAATCCGTTGATGAATGCGGCGGTTTTTTTGAAACGTCCGGGGATATTGGTTTTTCCTTGGTGTAAGGCGGACACCCACTTCATCAGTCTTGGTTTATCCAAGTAGGAATAATTCATGCGCTCGATGAAGGAAACCGGACATTCGAAGAAAACGGAGACCTCGTCCTTGATAAAAGGAAGGGTAAATATCCTTTCCCCGATTTCAGGAAAGGTAGTTGCTATACTTATTTCGAAATTTTCGGACTTTCCTTTCAGGGAGTCATACAAACCATGCAGAATGGCTAAATCTCCCCTGTTGGAACAGGTAAAATTTCCGATAAGTAGTATTTTCTTAATTTCAGGCATTTTCCAAGGACAAATCTACCGAAAAAATTAATGGGTGTAATTATTAGGCAAGGCGGGAAATTCGGGATATTGAACTACGTTTCAATGCTCATCGGGTTTTTCAATGCTTTATACTTATTCCCGCTTGCGCTTTCGCCCCAAGAAATCGGTTTGGTGGATTACTTGTTCCAAACGGGTAGTTTGCTCGCGCCCTTCATTATGCTAGGCGCGCACGGCTTGGCGATTAAGTATTATCCGTATTTCAAAAGTAAGGAGAAAAAGGACAACGGCTTCCTTGGTTTGTTATTAATGATAACGACCTTCGGCTTTAGCTTATTCCTGCTTTTCTTTTTTATTTTCCGCCCTTGGGTCATGCCTTTTTTGTTAGAAAAAGATCCGCTTTGGAAGGATTATTTTTATTTGATTATACCGGTAACTTTCACTACGGGATTCGGATTTATTCTCGCTAAATATTGTTCTAATTTTTTACGGATTACGATTCCCTATTTGGTCAAGGAATTTTGGATGCGTGCCATTCGAATGGTCTTAACCATCCTTTTAATCATAGGCGTTTTTTCATTTTACGAAATGACTTACGCTTTCGTTTTGGCATCCTTTTTTCCCATTATCGCCTTGATTATTTATATCCGTAAAATGGGTCATTGGAACCTTAATTTCCAAAGGGAAATGGTGGATAATGATCTTCGTAAGGAAATGGGTGAATATGCCCTGTACGGGATTATCGGAAGTCTAGGTCCTATCGTAGGGAATTATATTGATACGATTATGCTGGGTAGCTTCTTGAACTTAACCAGCGCGGGTCTGTATACCATCCCGATGTATATCGCTATGGGCATCGCGATTCCTACTACGTCCATCTTGAATATTTCCGCGCCTATTATTTCAAAAGCGTCCAAGGAGAACGATACGGAGACCATTAAAACGCTTTATAAGCAATCTTCACTTAACTTATTGGTTGTAGGCATTTTACTCTTCTTGCTTGCTTGGTTATCCGCGGATGATTTATTTGATTTCATGCCGAACGGCGACACCTTTAGAGCGGGTAAGATCATCATTCTTATCCTAGGGATTTCCAAGTTATTCGATATGGCTACGAGTATCAATAATCAAATATTGGGATACTCTAAATATTACAAATACAATTTTTATTTGATCGGCTTATTGGTGGTTTTAAATATCACGGGTAATGCGATTCTTATTCCTAAATACGACATTTTCGGTGTAGCGCTGGCTTCGCTTTTTGCCTTGTTTGTTTTTAATTTATTAAAAGTGATTGTTATTCAGCGTTTGTTTTCCATTCATCCGTTTTCCAAAAATCATTTCTTCTTGTTATTAATTGGTGGTTTGGTTTATTTATCGGTTTATTTTATTCCTTTGGAATTTCATCCCTTATTGAATATTACTATCCGTTCTATTTTAATTGGTGGGCTTTTCATGTCCTTGGTTTATTTCCTTAAAATTTCGAAGGATATTAATGGGTTGGTGGATTCGGTTATTGGAAAATTGAGGGGAAGATAATTGGGTATTTTCTTTCTTTGGATTGGTTTATTAGGTTACAAAAAGAGTTTCACCCCCTAAGAACCAAAGCTTTACTTCCATTTCGTTTTCATTTTTTACTCGCATAAAAAACGAAACAAAAAAGTGCGCTTTTTCTAAAGGCATTTTTCTCCCTACCGGTCGAAAACCGGTTATGCCTCCCTAAATTCCCTCCAAGGCTTCGAGAATTTTTAACGGGAGGCATAACCTATGCTGACGAAAAAGGAAAAGTCTTGAAAACTAATGTTTTAAATTTTATTTATCCAGCTACGATAGAAATTCGAGACGACTCTTGTCTTACTTTTCCCTTGTAAAAAAGTAACAAAAAAAGACGATCCGCATAATGCGAATCGTCTTTTTGGTTTGTCTTGTCTGTCAGGTCGGAAGACCTGACAGGGGGAGACCTGACAGGGGGGACGATTATGAATGGGGACTTTACAATCCCCATTTGCCAAGTTTTTCAACCTGGCAACAAAGATTAATATTAATCCCTGCGGTCTCTACGATCGTCACGGCGGTCATCACGACGGCGGTTGTTACCTCCGCGTCTGCGGTCACCACCACCTCCTCCACGGCGATTATCACGTGGTGGTCTTGGTGGGCGCTCTACCCAACCTTCCGGTTTTTCCATTAGGGCACGACGGGAAAGACGCAATTTACCGGTCTTCTCATCGATACCGATAAGCTTCACGCGCATTTCGTCACCTTCCTTGAAGTGATCCTCCACTCTTTCGATTCTTTCGTACGCCAATTCGGATACGTGAACCAAGCCGGATTTTCCGCCTCTAAAGTCAACGAATACACCGTATGGCTGGATGCTGGCTACCGTTGCGTCATACTCATCACCCACTTCAGGCGTGAAAGTAATGGCGTTGATACGAGATACCGCATCATCGATACCCGCTTTATTGGAAGAGGAAATTTGGATGTGTCCGAATCCGTCAATCTCATCAATGGAGATAACGGTACCGGTTTGCTCCTGCATTTCCTGAATGATACGACCACCGGGTCCGATAACGGCACCGATGAAGTTCTTATCGATTTTCAGCTCAACGATACGCGGTGCGTGATCCTTGTAATCCTCACGTGCGGTTTCAAGGGATTTACCCATTTCATCCAGGATGTGGATACGTCCGTCACGCGCTTGCATCAAAGCTTGCTCCAATACTTCGTAAGGAAGACCGTCTACCTTGATATCCATTTGGCAGGCACAGATTCCCTCACGGGTTCCCGTAACTTTAAAGTCCATATCACCTAGAGCATCCTCATCCCCTAAGATATCGGTAAGGATAGCACGGCGGTCACCGTCGGCGATCATACCCATTGCTACACCGGAAACGGGGCTCTTCAAAGGTACACCCGCATCCATCAATGCCAAGGAACCGGCACAAACGGTAGCCATGGAAGAGGAACCGTTGGATTCAAGGATATCGGATACCAAGCGTACGGTGTACGGAAGTTCATCCGGCATCACCTTCTTGATGGAACGTCCCGCCAAGTTCGCGTGACCGATTTCACGACGACCCGGTCCACGCATCGGCTTCACCTCACCCACGGAGAATCCGGGGAAGTTGTAGTGAAGGATGAATTTCTCGTAGTACATGCCCATTGCGTTATCCACCATGAGGCTATCCTTCTTGTTACCCAAGGTAAGCGTGGTCAATGCTTGTGTTTCACCACGGTTAAAGATAGCCGAACCGTGGGCGGAAGGTAGGTAATCCACCTCCGTCCAAATCGGACGTACTTGATCGTATTTTCTACCGTCAAGACGGATACCTTCCTCAAGGACCATCTCACGGATTTGATATTTCTTGTGGTAGTCGAAATGCTCTTTGGCTTCCGACCAATTCTCTTCCATCCACTCTTCGCCTTCCGCTTCGGTAAGGGCTTCCTTCAAGGATTCCTTTACTTCGGAGAAACCTTCGTGGCGGCTTTTCTTGTCAAGGGCGCTTTTCGCTACGTTAAGGATGCCGTCCTTGGTCAATTCAAGAACACGAGCCTTAAGTTCCTCATTTACTTCAGGAGCCTCGAAAGGAACGATAACGGCTTTTTCGCCTACCTTCTCCTTCAATTCAAGCTGTGCTTGACACTGTACCTTAATGGCTTCGTGCCCGAATTTGATGGCATCCACCAAATCCCTTTCTTGTGCTTCGTCCATTTCACCCTCTACCATCATTACGTTCTCCATTGTAGCGGCAACGATGATATCCAAATCAGCATTTTCCAAGGCTGAACGGGAAGGATTGATAACGAATTCACCATCGATACGTGCTACACGCACCTCGGAGATAGGGCCTTCAAACGGTAGATTGGAAACCGCAAGTGCGGAAGAAGCCGCGAGTGCCGCGTACGCATCAGGAAGCGTTTCCTCTTCACCGGAAATCAGGTTAATGATGATTTGCGTGTCCTTCATGTATCCTTTGGGGAACAATGGACGAACGGCGCGGTCCACCAAGCGGGAAATCAGGATTTCATCGCTTGAAAGTCTTGCCTCACGTCTGAAGAAATTTCCGGGGATACGACCGGCTGCCGCGAATTTTTCTTGGTAGTCTACGGACAACGGAAAGAAGCTTTGTCCTTCACGAACATCCTTGGAGGATGAAACGACGCAGAACAACATGGTTTTTCCAATGGTAACTACAACGGAGCCGGCGGCGAGGGTAGCGAGTTTTCCGGTTTCTATGGTAACCGGTGTACCGTCGGGTAGGTCAAACGATACGGAAATAGGAATTTGTTTACCCATTTTTTGTAAGATTCTATTGGTGCGGATCGGATATAGATGATAGCTGATTGACTTGAGATCCGCTTATATGTCTAATCAATTCATTTTTAATCGCCACAAAGGTAATGTATTCGGTGAAAAAATCACCTGAAAATTAAAACAGGAAGCAGATGGTTGAACAAAAAAGAAAGCGCCTTCGGGAAAATCCCGAAGGCGCTCCAATTTTGGTGCGTGAAGATTACTTTCTCAAGCCCAATTTTTCGATCAAAGCACGGTACTTGTTGATGTCCTTTTTGGTAAGGTAGTTCAACAATCTACGGCGCTTTCCTACCATTTGGAGCAAAGCTCTGCGGCAGGAGTGATCTTTTTTATTTGTCTTCAAGTGCTCGGAGAGCTGGGAAATCTTGAAAGTGAACAAAGCGATTTGTCCCTCAACGGAGCCGGTGTTTTTTGCGTCTCCACCGTATTCCGCAAAGATTTCATTTTTCTTTTCTGCGTCGATATAAGCAGGCATCGTAAATAAATTTTGGTTAACCGAATTGAATCACGAGGATCCTTTTTCAGCAAAAGCGGCTGCAAATATACGATAAGCTTTTGGTATTACCAAGACATGCCATCATCTTCATTTGGGAGTGGTTCCCCTTCCCTATTAGCGTTCTCTTCCTCGTATGCCTTGTGCTTTTTGGTAAACTCGTCATAATCGTAATCGGGAAGGAGATCGAACTTTACGTGATCCACGGCATCCTGTAATCCATCCAAGAAACGGTGGAAGTCCTCCTTATAAAGGAAAATCTTATGTCTTTCATACCTGTCACTATCAAATTTCTTAGTGCTTTCGGTAATTGTCAAGTAATAATCTTCCCCACGGGTTTTTCTAACATCAAAAAAGTAAGTTCTTCTTTTTCCTGCCTTTACCTTATTTGAGTAAACGCTTTCGTGCCTTCTTCTTTCGTAATCCACAGTTTTAGTTTTTGTTTATTAAACATTCTACCTACTACCCGGCGGTTAACCCGTGTAGTAAGCCCATTACAATGACTCGCCTTCATTAAACATAGGCGTAATGTCCCCCTCTATTTATTTGGTTAAATTTCAAGACAACGACAATACAGTCCCCATCCATTACAAAAATAAACAAAGGATTGAATTTTCAAAATTCGTTTTTTCTATAATTGTCCTGAGTAACAATAAGATCACTAAAAAAACATCCTTGTTTTAAGAAAGGGAACCGGTAACTACACTTCCTCTTGCTCGGGTTTTTGAGCCTCATACAATTCAAAATAGTAACCCTTTGACTGCAAGAGCTCCTCATGGGTTCCCGCTTCGATTATCCTGCCTTCATCCAAGACAATAATCTTATCGAAATTGAGGAGGGAATAAATACGGTGCGTAATGATAATGGTCGTTTTTTCCTTGAGATGACCTTGTAAAAAACCGAGAATTTTCGTCTCCGTATCCGTATCGACGGCCGACAAGCAATCATCCAAAATAATAATATCCGGGTCCTTGATAAAAGCACGGGCAATCGAAATCCTTTGCTTCTGCCCGCCTGAAAGCGTTACGCCTCTTTCCCCTACGGTAGTCTCGAATTGTTCCGGCAAACCCATGATATCCTCATAAACGGCGGCATGCCTCGCATACTTTTTGATTTCCTCTAAGGAGGCATCCGGTTTACCGAAGGCTATATTTCCCGCCACTGTATCGGAAAAGAGGAAAACATCCTGGGGGACATAACCCGTCCGGTGGCGGAGATAATCGAGGTTATGCGTTCTAATATCCCTTCCGTCAATATTGATTTCACCGTCGGTTACGTCATACATGCGGGTAATCAAATCGGCAATGGTAGTTTTACCGGAACCTGTTTTACCAATGATTGCCATTTTCTCCCCGGGAGCGAGGTGGAAATCTACATTTCTCAAAGCCGTAATGCCCGTATCCGGATAGGTAAAGTTTACGTTATTAAAAGAAATTTCCCCTTGGATTTCCTTGATCTCATCCGTCGGGTTCGTAATATCGGATTTGGTGAATAAGAACTCGTTGATCCTTTTTTGGGAAGCCGCCGCTCTTTGGATAATGGACGCGACCCAACCAACCGCCGTTACCGGCCAAGTCAACATATTGACATAAATAACGAACTCCGCAATATTTCCGGGCGTGATATTACCTGCCGCTACTTGCAAGCCACCTATATATATAACGGAAATGGTACTGATCCCAATTAAGACCATCATCAAGGGATGGAAGAAGGATTCCGTCCTAACGAGACTCATGGATTCCTCCTTGTATTTATCCGCCTGCCCCGAGAAAAAACGAAGCATCGGAATTTCCCTCGCGTAGGATTTAACGACCCTGATCCCTGAGTACACTTCTTGGGAAGTGGAATTCAAGACGGACAATTGTGCTTGAATTTTTTCACTCTTCTTATTGATAATGGTACTGACGTAGTAAATGGACAAGGATAAGATAGGTAGCGGAATAAGGGCATATAAGGTAAGCGTGGGGCTAACGCTGATCATGGAATAAATCACGAAAATGAATAACGCCACCAGATTAATGGCATACATCACAGCAGGCCCTAGATACATCCTAACCTTAGACACATCCTCGGAAACACGCGCCATTAAATCCCCTGTATTGTTTTTCTTGTAAAACGCCAAGGGAAGGGTTTCGTAATGCGCGAAAATATCATTCCTGAGATCCCTTTCCACCAAGCGGGACATTACGATAATGGTTTGGCGCATAAAATACATGAACGCCCCCATGATTAGCGCTAAAACCAAGACGGTTAAGCCAAAAAGCATCAATGTCCCGGCCAAGCTTTCATATAAAGCCCCCTGAACTTGAAAACCTGAAGTAGTATTATAAAGCCCTACGTTTTCCACTACCAAGTCCAATCCGTTACGGATAATCCTTGGCTGGAGCACACGGAAATAGTTTGAAGCCGCCACGAAGACGATTCCGATTAAGAAGTGCCACTTGTACCTCCAGATGTAGCGGTTAAGATATCGTAGGTGCTTCATTCCTCTTTTTCGCGGTTAGTCCTCCTCCAATAAAGAGGAAACTTCCGTTTCTATTCCTTTTAATTTATTGCGGCAAAGTTCAATCAATTCCTTTGCCCGACGAACCTTTCCCGGGATTTCATCCATTGTAAAAGAACCGGATTCCATTCCTTCCGAAATGGTTCTTAATTCCTCCAATGCCTCCTCATAGGTAGGTGCCTTACCGGATTTACTCATGGGTTGGTTTTCGATTTTATTTCCGCGGAAAGTTTACCGTCTTGCATAATGATTTCAACGGCATCACCCGGATTTAATTCCTTGGAGGAGAATTCCGGTTTTCCGTCCTTGGTAATCATGGCATATCCTTTTGCAAGAATGGCGCGGGGATCGGTTTCCGATATTTTCACGGAAAGCCTTTCCAATTCCACACGGTTGTTCAACAAGGTATTTGACCATCCGGTTCGAATTTTACCGGAGAATTCCGCTAGCCGCAGTGTTTCTTTGGGTACGGATTTCCCTGCTTGGAAACCAATCCGCAACTTAAGGTCGTTCAATTCGTTTTCCTTGAATTTTGAGAGAAGTTGGGCGCGTTCCGCGATTTGTCTTCCGCCACGTAGTAACAAGGATTCAAAACGAAGGTTGTGTTCTATAAGGTAATCCGCAACGGCCGTAGGTGTTTTTAAGGCGGAATGGGCGACATGATCCGCCACTGTTTCATCAATATCATGACCAACGCCGGTAAGTACGGGTATCCTGCACATGGCGATGGCTTCACCCAGCACGTACTCATCAAAAGCGGATAAATCCAAGCGGGCTCCTCCTCCTCTTATCAGGGCAACGGCATCATAATTACCCGTCATTCCCCTTAGGATATCCGCCATTCTACCTGCGGCAGCATCACCTTGTACCGTACTTTCAAAAAGGTTAACGGTAAAGGAATACCCGTAAGGGTTGCCTTGTAATTGCCTTGTAAAGTCTTGTAAACCCGCAGCCGTAGCGGAAGAAACAACCGCAATCCTTTGGAAAACGATGGGAGGCTGAATCCCCTTATTCTTATGAAGGATACCTTTCTTCCTTAGTTGTTCCAAGGTCTCGGCACGTTTAAGCGCCATTTTCCCAAGGGTATATTCAGTATCGACATCATCCACCAAGAATTTTAGACCGTAGCGTTCGTGAAAATCGGGTTTGACCCTGAGCAAGACTTCATTCCCTTCACAGAGAACGTTTTCCACACTCCTACCTTTACTGCTCAATATTTCTTGTAGGGTACCGAACCAAATGACTGCCTCGGCACGGGCGATAATGGTATCCGAATCTTGTGCCTTCTCCACCAAATCCATGAAAACGTGCCCCCTGGAATCATTCAATTGGGCGATCTCGCATCTGACCCAAAGCGCTTCGGTGAAGTTGAGTGCCGTTATCCTTCGGATATGCTCATTAAGCTCGAAGAGGGAATGTGATGCCTTACTCAATATTAATTATGGAAACGCTGTCCCCTTTTTCCTTTCTGCTTGATGTATTGGGCGTGTGATTGCCCTCTGGTTTTGATAACCTGCTCCAATTGAATCAATTGATCCTTGATTTCCTTATTGGTGATTTCAAGCTTCCTTGCCTTCCGGGTATGGTTTTTAGCAACGTTCCATTTTTGCTTATTGGCATATAAGGAAGCCAATTGCAATTGAACCATAGCGGATTCATTATCGGAAGGCATATTGATGTCTTCCGCCATTTTTAACCACTCCTCCGCTTCCTTAAGTTGCTTACGGCTAAATGCCATCGTTCCTTTAAGGATATAAAAAACGGCACGGCTAGGGCCGAAAAGCCAATTGGGGTTCCAAGTCATTGCCAAGCGTTTTTCAGCGGCATCGATATCACCGTCCTGCATGATTTTTGCGGCTTGCTGTACGGTACCCAAAAGGATAAATCCTACTAGGAGGATAATTGCCGCCAACCAAAAAGGCAAAGAGTACCAAAAATTAACGGTTACGGTAAGGACGATGCCCAAAATAAGGCAAACTCCTATTATGGCAAATCTCAAGTACGGATTAATAGTGAAGTTAAACATGGTCTATATTTGATAACTTTACGGGGACAATTTTTCCCTCCCCTTCAAAACATCCGCAAAAATACATCGGTTTATGAAAACATCCATGAAAAGCTTATTCGCTTCTTTTTTCCTTCTTGCATCGGCGTTCCTATTTTCCTGTTCCTCGGATTCGGGCGGAATTGATTTATCGGCGGGGCAATCAGGGTATGATTTAGAGGACGCTAGGGTTTTTCCGGAAAAAACGGAGGGGTACATTAAAACGGAACCCGATTATAAACGGTATACCGTTATGGCTTATTCCGGTTCCGAGGGGTATTTCTTTGAATTCGTGGTAAAGGACGGAGAGAGGGTCGTTGGTGAACATAGTCTACTAAAACCCGACAATAAGCTTGTGGTAAACATGAAGGAGGATGGACTTCTTTATGTTTACAACACCATTTACTGCAAGGAGTACGAAAAAGGAAAAATCGTAGTAACGGATTTCAATACAAACCGGAATACCATTTCAGGCACCTACATGACGGATGCTTGCAGCAACGGTACACTTGGCGTGGTGGGCAAGAAAAATATCAACGGTGCTTTCAAGGAAATTCCTTTGGTTTCCTTATAAAAAATCCTTAAACATATTCCACACCTGTTCGTTTCTGGGCTTTGCCTCAAAGGTCATGGGTTCCTTTTTTACCGGATGGGTAAAGGTCAATTTCCTTGCGTGCAGGTAAATCATCCCCTTCCTTGGATTTAAAATAGAACCATACTTCAAGTCACCACGGATAGGGCTACCCAAACGCGCCAATTGCGCGCGGATTTGGTGGGGACGACCCGTCTTAGGGTTGACTTTAATCAAAAAATGATCCCCTAGTTCCCCTATAAGTTCGTAGTCCAATTCACAACGCTTGGCGTTATTATATTTCTGCTTCGCGAAAAGGGTAACCTTATTCTTTTTGTTATCCTTTAGTAACCAATGCACCAAGGTTCCCTCGATGGGTTCGGGGCGGTCGGTAACCAAGGCGTAATACATTTTATCCACTTCCCTATCCGCGAACTGCTTGTTTAGACGGGAAAGTGCCTTGGACGTACGTGCAAAAACCATTACGCCACTAACGGGTCTATCCAAACGATGGACCAACCCAAGGTAAACATCGCCGGGCTTATTATATTTTTTTTTAATGTAAGCCTTTACCTCATCCATCACCGTCCGGTCCTCGGAGCTATCCCCTTGCACGGGCATTCCTGCCGGTTTATTGACTACGATAATATGGTTGTCCTCGTACAGAATGTTCATAGTTAATAGTTAAGAATGAATAGTGAAAGAGTTAGAATCAACTATTAACTCTTTCACTATTCACTATTATTTTAGGTACACCGCCATTTCATCCTCGCGGATTCTTACGTCGATGTTTTCATTTAAGGTGGTAGCCAAGGAAAGCCCCACGTAATTCGGGGAAACCGGGAATGCCTTGTGTTTACGGTCCACCAAAACCGCTACCTCTACTTTCTTTGGCAAAAATTCCATTAAGGGAAGAAAAGCATAAAATACCGTTCTACCCGTATTCGCTACATCATCAACCACGATGATGGGTTTTCCCTCCAACTCACTTTTATCCAATCCAATTTCCACGGGGGATTGTAAAGGCTCGGCAGGATTAAGTTTAACCGTGGTTAGCGCCAAGGGCTTATCCGTAATCAATTTCAATTTTTCCAACAGCATTCCCGCGAAATGGTAGCCATTATTGTTAATGCCGGCTAGAACGATGGAATCCTCATTAAAATTCCGTTCTAGGATTTCAATAGCAATCCTTTCAATTTTTTGGTCGATTTGACGATGGTTCAAGACCTTCATGCCGGGAAAATGATTTGGTAAACTCCTTGATTTTCCGCCCCGTTATTTAAAAACAGTTTGAATAGCGGAAATTCGCCGGATTTCTTTCCGATTGTTAATATATTGCACCGTTTCAAGGAAGCAAGGTAATTACAATTTTGCCTCCGCTTTGGTTTCAATTGCAAAGATAAACCATGATCCAGCAAATCCTATTCGCTATCGTTGCCATTGCCGTTTTTGGCTTTGCTTTCGATAGGTACAACAAGATTTACAGAAACATCCGTTTAGGGAAGGACTATGATACTTCAGGTAGCGAGGCTGCCCGGATGAAAAATATGTTGTTGGTCGCCTTCGGGCAGAAGAAGATGTTCAAGCGTCTCATTCCTGCCTTGCTTCACTTGTGCGTGTATATCGCATTCGTGGTCACCCAAATCGAGCTCATAGAGATTTTGATTGACGGGTTTACCGGTAACCACAGGTATTTCTACCCATTGCTAAGTAGTATTTCTATTGGCGGGTTTGATATGTATTGGTTTATCATTTCCTCCATTGAGGGGCTTTCCGTACTTGCCTTGGTGGCTACTTTCGCGTTTTTGGCAAGAAGGAACCTCCTGAAGATACCCCGTTTCCGCATGTCGGAAATGAAGGGATGGCCCAAGATTGACGGTAACGTCATCCTGATGTTGGAAATCATTTTGGTGACTTGCATTTTCACCATGAATGCCGCGGATGATGCCTTGTACCGATTGGGGCACACCCATACCAACGGGCTTCACCATGAAGTAGGCTCCTTCGGTTTTGCCGTTACTGCCCCTCTAGGAGACTTGATGTATCAATTCTTTGGGCAATTCGACGAAATGGGTATTTGGATGCTTGAAATCCTAGAGCGTGCCGGATGGTGGGGTCATATCCTTGTGGTATTCCTTTTCTTGGGATACTTACCGTTCTCCAAGCACTTACACATCATGTTGGCGTTCCCGAATACTTATTTCGCGCCATTGAATTCACGTGGGGAAATGGAGAATATGCCCGACGTCATGAACGAGGTAAAAATGATGATGGGTCTTACCGATATGGACGGCAGCATGGATGACCCCGGTGATGAATTACCGGAGTTCGGTGCCAAGGACATCTTTGGTTTAAGTTGGAAAAATATATTGGACTCCTACACTTGTACGGAATGCGGGCGGTGTACCTCCGTGTGCCCGGCTAATGTTACCGGAAAGAAATTATCACCAAGGAAAGTGGTAATGGCGGTACGTGATCGGGCTGAGGAAGTAGGGACCAAGATTGATTCGGGTGATTACGATGCCAATAATTTTGATGACGGTAAATCATTATTCGATTATATTTCCAGGGAGGAAATTCACGCATGTACTACTTGTAATGCTTGCGTGGAGGCTTGTCCGGTTATGATTAACCCATTGGAGCCTATCTTGAAAATGCGCCGTTATGAAATCCTAACGGAATCCGCGGGTCCCGGGGATTGGGTACCGATGTTTACCAGCATTGAAAACGGTGGTTCACCTTGGCAGGTAGCCGACGCCCGTGACAAGTGGGCAACCGACGCAACAAAAGAGAATGAATAATTAATAATGAAGGATTAAGAATGAATTGTATCGATTCATTCCTGATTTTTCATTCTTCATTAGAATACTATGTCTAACAAGAAATTGGAAATACCGGTAATGTCCGAAATGGCGGCACAAGGCAAGGAGCCCGAGGTGCTGTATTGGGTAGGATGCGCCGGCAGTTTTGACGCACGCGCCCAAAAGGTAGCGGTGGCATTCGCCAAAATCATGAACGAGGCGGAAATCCCTTTTGCCATTTTAGGACAGGAGGAAAGTTGTACCGGTGATCCGGCAAGGCGCGCGGGGAACGAGTTCGTTTTCCAGATGATGGCATTGCAGAACATCGAGACCTTGAACATGTATAATGTCAAGCGTATCGTAACGGCATGCCCGCACTGCTTCAATACCTTGAAAAACGAATATCCTGCCTTGGGCGGGAATTACGATGTAATTCACCATACCCAATTCATTAACGACCTTATTAAAGAGGGACGATTGAAGCTTAAGGGCGGTGGCGCTTTCCAAGGAAAAAGGATTACCTACCATGATTCCTGTTACCTAGGAAGGGTAAACGGTGTTTACGAAGCCCCTAGGGAAATCCTAGCTTCCTTGGACAACCATCTGGTGGAATTAAAGCGCAGCAAAACCAATGGGCTTTGCTGTGGCGCGGGTGGTTCCCAAATGTTCAAGGAAGATGAACCGGGTGATAAGCGTATCAACATCGAAAGGACGGAAGAAGCCTTGGAAACAGGTGCGGAGGTAATCGTGGCTAATTGCCCTTTCTGTATTACCATGATGCAGGATGGCGTAAAGGCAAAAGATAAGCAAGAAGAAGTAATGGTGGTTGATATTTCGGAAATGATAGTATCAAATAACAGACTGTAAACGAATTACTTATAAAATATTGAAGCCGCAGGGAACCATCCTTGCGGCTTTTTTTGTTAAATCCCTGTAAATTAACATTTCCCGAAAAACCTGCTTATCAATAGCTTACCTCAAAATAGCGAATTTCCGCTAAAAATTCATGCAATCATACTGTAGTATATGTGTCAATAGTCCATATACTTGTCTCACTTTTATAAACTTCATTAAATTTCACTTCAAATGAAATTGAAAAACATCCTACCCATTTTCGCATTGTTCTTCTTGGGCTTTGCGCAAACCTCACAAGCACAGATTGAGGTAAAAATCAACCCGATTGGTGCATTGTTTTCCGCTCCGGATTTGGGCGTTGAGTACATCGTAAACGAAAGTTTCGGTGTGGAGTTGAACTTGGCTTTCAACTTCAACAAATTCACCGTTGACGGAACGGAATTCCGTAACACGGGTTTCGGCACACGTCTTTCCGGTAAGTATTACTTCTCCCCGGACGATGGCGGAGACCGTTGGTACGCCGGTGTGTACACCAAGTTCCGTCGTGGAAACGGTTCCGCGGACAACTCCACTGACGAAGTTACATCCACACGTCTTGCGGTGGGTATCCTCTTCGGGCACAAGTGGGTAACCAAGCACAACTTGGTATTCGAAATCAACGTTGGTTTCGGTCGTGCGTTTATCTCCAAGTGGGAGTACAGCGACGGCGAGGAGGTTAACACCAATGACATCCCTCTTTTAAACTGGGACGTTGTAGGTACCTTCGCGGTAGGTTACCGTTTCGGTGACAACTAGGAATGAAAATTACCTAAAAACACGAACGGCTGCGGGTTTCCCGCAGCCGTTTTTTTTATTCTTGCATGAGCTGAAATACTTCCCTTTCTATTTGGAATTCCACCCGGATTCGATTTAGCGGCAAAATCCGTGGGGTACCAATTCCTTTCTTTTTTTGCCAGGATG
>JAHDDF010000463.1 GCA_020629475.1 Saprospiraceae bacterium | reverse complement strand
TTTTGCTTGGTTCCTCCTGATTTTAAAAGTCTTTTGTCCTTAAGTTCAAATGTTAGTACAGCTTAGATTTTAGAATGTTATTCATCTTTCTAAAAATCTAAGCATCTAAACATCCATTTTCACCCTATCTTTGCCGAGCTAAACGAAAACGATGAAAGTATTCAAGTTCGGCGGGGCGTCCGTTAAGGATGCGGATAGCGTTAGAAACGTAGCCTCGATTCTTCAAGATTACAAGGCGGATAAATTATTGATCGTGGTTTCCGCGATGGGTAAAAATACCAACGCATTAGAATTAGTCACGGAATCCCATTTCAATGATTGGGCGGATAAGGCCTCTTATATCGAAACGATTAAGGATTTCCATACCCATATTTGCAATGAATTATTTCCGGGGAACCCCGTTCTACAGGAGTGCGTTAAGGAGTTGGAGCAAATCCCCGCCTTGGTGGAGAAACACAAGGAGCGCGGATATGATTTCGTATATGACCAGGTAGTTTCCCTAGGGGAATACCTCTCTACCAAAATCGTGGCTGCATTCTTGAATACCCAAGGACTTCCAACGGCTTGGGTAGATGCTATCGATTGCGTAATGACGGATGATACCTACCGTGAAGGAAGCATTCAATGGCAGGAAACCAAAACAGCCGTTCGAAAGGTTTGCAACAAGCATTTCGAGGAAAAAAACTTCATCCTTACCCAAGGATTTACCGGACGTGATCCGGAAGGATTTACGACGACTCTAGGAAGGGAAGGTTCCGATTATACGGCAGCTATTTTCTCTTTCTGCCTCAATGCGGAATACATGGCGGTTTGGAAAGATGTTCCGGGAATCTTGAACGCCGATCCAAGGAAATTCACCCAAGTCACCAAGATTGACAGGCTTTCCTACAAGGAGGCAATAGAGATGACTTACTTCGGTGCGAAAGTAATCCACCCGAAGACCATTAAGCCGCTCCAAAACAAGAGCATTCCACTTCATGTTAAATCATTCGTTGAGCCGGAAGGGGCAGGGACGATTATTTCCTCGGCGGAAGTTTCCGAATACCCGCCTGTAGTGGTTTTGGAACCCAAGCAAACGCTTATCCGAATTTCCACCCGTGATTTCTCCTTCGTGGCGGAGCATCACCTCTCCGAATTATTCGCTATGTTTGCCGAGTATCGCATAAAGGTGAACATGATGCGAAATACGGCAATTAGTTTTTCCGTTTGCGTAACGCACCGTTCCGAAAGATTGGCGGCGCTGATGAAAAAACTAGACGATAGGTTCAACCTTATCACGACTGAGGGTTTAGAATTAATAACGGTTAGGCACCATAATGAAGAGGTGGTGGAGAACCTAAAGAAGGGTAAAATTGTCTTGATGGAGGAAAAACTCCCTCACACCATGCGAATGGTGGTCAAGGATGTACCCGTTCCGATTAGGAAGGTGTAGGATCATATCTTTCATCTTACTAAAGGCTTAGAGAGAAATAGATGCAAAGGATTCGATTCATCGTCAACCCCATTTCAGGGGGACAGGACAAAACCGGCTTCTCCGAAACCATGGAGAAGTTACTGGATCATTCCCGTTTTGCGCCTGAAGTCAAGTTTACGGAAAGGGCGGGACACGCCACGGAACTAGCCAAGGAAGCCGCAGAGCAAGGTTTCGATATCGTTGCTGCGGTAGGTGGTGACGGCTCCTTGAATGAGGTAGCGGCAGGTTTATTGGGTACGGGAACGGCATTGGCGGTGATTCCGGGTGGCTCAGGAAACGGTTTTGCCATGAATTTGGGCATGGGCAGAAGCATCAAGAAAGGCTTGAAAATGCTCAATACCACGGAACGTCGCTGCATCGATATGGTTCGGCTGAACGGAAAGCCTTTCGTTAATGTTTCGGGTATCGGTTTTGATGCCAAAATTGCCTACCGTTTTCAAGAAAGTAAATCGCGTGGATTCATCAATTATTTCCGTATCGCGATGGAGGAAGCGTACCATGCCAAATGCAATATTTTTGAAATCAGGATTGATGACAAAGAACCGATAACAAGGGAAGCCCTCCTTGTAGTTGCTGCTAATGCTACCTCTTTCGGTTATGATTTCAAAGTAGCCCCCGCCGCAAGAATGGATGATGGATTACTGGAACTCGTCCTTGCCAATAAACGCCCAAAACCTTTGTATTTCCTTGCCGCCCCAAGAATGATTACCGGTAATTTGGATTCCGCTTCTTTCTATGAGCGTCATTCCTGCAAAAAAGTGGAAATTACCTTCCGGGACGATACTTATGTCCACATCGACGGCGAAGGATTTCCCGCACCTAAAAAATTAGTCTACGAAATTATTCCCGAAGCCATTGATTTGATGGTGCCGACTACCAAGAAAGGAATCGTAAAACGGGAAGCCCGGTTTGTGGGGGAGGGGAGTGTGGTGTAAATTTTCAATGGATATTTTTCTAAATTCATTTACAATTAAGGCAATATGCCACCACGAATCTCATCGAAAAATTAATTAAAACCAATTGGATTAGAACGATAAGTTGGACTATTCGAATAATAATATTAGGTGTTATTTTGCTTGATGTTTTATCAAACTAGTCCGCCCTGTAGAGACGCGGTGCTCGCGTCTCCTTCCCGGATTTTGGGAATTCCCACCATTTATTGCTGTCCCTACAAACTGCTTTAGACGCATTCAATGTGTCTATTCAAGAAGATTATTCCCATTGAACTTATAGCAATAATTCTCGGTTCAAATGGGAAACAGCATCCCGTGGAAGAAGATAAAAAAGAACCCTTGCTAGATATAACCCTTTTAGGATTCACTCAAAAGTGGCTGGATTACGGCATTTTAGATAGGGAAGATTTAGCGGCACATGTAAAGGAATACCAAAAAGGGGAAGACCCTAATAAGGAGCATTACCGCTACGGTCAATTCATTTCTTATTTGAATAGAAAGGATAGCATAACCACTCAAGAAATTGATAATTATTTGGAAATTGCCTTAGAGGAAAGTGTAATGGGAGGCTCCGCGGCACGTGCATTATTCCTTTCCTCAGCCATTATTACCGAAGAGCAATATCAGTACATAAAATCCCGCTTGTCGGAATTCGGGAAATGGACGGAGAAATTAATAGCGAAAACGGAATTGAATCGTAGAATTGATAGGGAGGAAATCATTTAGATATTTCGTTCGCTGCAATATTCATCAATGGTGCAGCCACCGCCGATCCACCACCGCCGGAGAATAAATCCCTTTTCCTTACCTTTACCCTCCCATGTACAAAGGCAAGAAAATA
>JAHDDF010000462.1 GCA_020629475.1 Saprospiraceae bacterium | reverse complement strand
GAACCCGTAACCTTGTTCAAGGCGGCGGCTACGTCAACGTAATCCACGGGCTCCTTTGTTACGAGGATCATCATGTAATCCAACTTGCCTTCCTCGTCCGGGTATAAGGACTGGTCCTTAGGGAATAAACGAGTTCCCTTGATTCCGCAGAATGGAGAATGCTTTTTGTCGTAGGGGAAAAGCGTAAAAATTTCACCGCTGGTCTCCATACTGAATACATAAGTATAGCATTCAACGCTATTGGTAACTTCGATTTTAAAATCCTCGTTCTTTTTCATGGGTGTTACCGTGCGGAAGGTATTCTTGCCGGATTCCTCAAAGGCAACATTAATAGCGCCTTTGTTCTTCACGATACCGAATTCCATAGCGAATACGTCCGCCTCTTTTTCGGCATTACCCATCGGGTAAATCCCGTAGGCCTCCTTAGTAAAGCGCGCGAAATCATCGTAACGAACCCAACCTACACCGTTTTTACCCCATTCAGGTCCCCAGCTATTCATGATTTGGAAGGAACCACCTGCCTTGTAATCATCATAGCCGACTACGCACATCGCGTGTCCGCTATATCCTTGTTGGGAATAATCGCGGTTATTGGGTTGCCAAACTTCCTGTCCTTCCATGGAACGCATGAATGTTCCACCCACCATCATACCGATAAGAACGGGGCCTCCGGCTGCCAGGTTTTGCTTCATCGCCAACATGTCAGGAGAGGAGCTGTTACTTCTTCCCTTGGTCAAACGTTGGTAACCGCGGATACGGAATTGCTGTGCGGCTTGCTTCTCTTGGGAGTTTGGCTGTTTGGAGCAAGAACTTTCATCATACGGGAAATACTCAAATGGTAGAACACCTCCTTTTTGCATGGTTTCCAAAGCATCCGGTAAGTAAGTTCCGTTACAGCCCGATAATGCAATTTGATTATACAAATAACTTGGGCTAAAACTGGTCTTTTGTCCGGTAGCACGGTTGTGAAGGATGGATCTTGCGGCATAAGAAGAAGACCAACCCACACATGAACCTTGACGTCCTTGGTTCATGATTCGCGGGGCATACTCCATCAAGGAAACCGCGTTGGGTAGAGGGTTTTTACGGTTATCCGCTAAGGGCTCGTAAATCTCCGTGGCACTATACTTAGCAGGGTTAGGGGTGAAGCCGGTAGATAAATCCATCGAGTTTTGACCCGGGTCCGCAAATCCGCCTAGGTTACAACCGCCAAAATAGTATATCAGCCCTCCGATGATAAGTAGGATGATGCCTAATTTCGGATTTCTTCTAAAGACTTGAAGAAGCATGGGCAATAAGGTGACGAGCAATCCGCCGCCTCTTCCGCCCCCGCCCCCGCCGGGGTTCGGAGGGGGTGGATTCCTTCTTCCTCCGTCGTCGTAATTTTCATCAGGTCGAATTCTAATCGCCATGTTTTCTAATGGTTTTGAGAGTGATGATAATGATTTGCTTGTAGTCGGTTTTTTGGACCTTCCTTTTTATGACTGTAAATTATGTTAATGGGTACAATAAAATAAGCCATAATATTCAAAAAACAGGTTCAAACTAAACCAGCTCTTCCGATAACTCAATTTCCCTGCCATCCGAACCGGTTCTTTTTTTATAATCACGGATGAGGTATACATACCACAATATACCCACGATATATAAAGCTACGGTAATCATGAAGATATTAACGTAAGGAATGCCCCACTCTCGAAGCCTGGAGAACATACTCATGCTAAATAACCAACTCCCGGACCAAATAGAGGAATTTAATGCGGCTATGATTTCATGATTTCTTTTTCCGGCATAGTACATGGATAATTCGGAGGTCATGGGGCCGGCTACATTCATCAGGGGTTGGCGGATAATGTAAAAGAAAACGGCAATCCCCGCAGCGATTTCCCAATGTTTTATCCACTCCGTAGCGGCAAGGAAAAACAATGCAGCAACGGCTAGACTTTGAAATAAGGTTATGGCGGTGCCGTAACCGAATTTCCTCCGTATAAAGGGCATGAAAGTCATTCCGAATGCAACCAAGCCATAGGTGGCAGCGCCATAAATCGCGAATGATTCCGAGGGGATGCCATGCACGGATTCAAAAAATAAATTGATAACGGGAATGGTAAATCCGGCACCAATGGCAATTAAAAGGGTAGGGGTTACTACTTTTAATATTCTTCCCCAATCATAATTTCTTACGTTTAAACTTAATTCCTTGCCTTCATTCATTTTTGATTCATCAACCCGCATGGATAAAATGATGGGGATGGCTAAAAAACCAAGGGCGGAAAAACATCCCAACATGGTTCCTTCATCAAAAATATTAGGGCTTACACGGCTTAAAACGGCATAAATAATTCCGGATAAGAAAATAGTGACCGGCCACATTTGGAAAAATAAGGAAATGGATTCGGAATGGGTTTCCTTATCTGAATATCTTAAAATAAAAGGAAGTCCGGATACTTGGAAAAAAGCAAAGCCGATTCCCCACACGAACATACCTGAATAAATGAGAGAAAGGTTCTTTTGATACACCGCCCATACTACAAATAACGCGGTGGTGGGAACAATAATTGAAGCCATTACAAAAAATGGTTTCAGCCTTCTTTTCTTTAATATAAATCCAAGCGGAAAACTTAATACCAATACCATGCAAAACCGCCATGCGAATGCTCGGGTAGCTTCATAGTCCAAGAAGCCCTGTGCCGTCATGTGGTAATTGAAAAGCATAAAAAACGTAGTGTTTACGAGTTGTATAAAAAACTCTGCTACAATGAGATAGCGGATGTGCTTCTCGATTTTTTTATACTTGGATAATATGCCTGATAAAAAACTCAAACCTAGCTGTTTATCCTTTTATTTATGAATTCCAAAATGGAAACGTATTCATCAGGATGAAAGAAATTAGCATCCGTTTTTCTAGCCCAGGTCATTTGTCTTTTAGCGTATCTACGGGAGTTTCTTTTAATTAATCGAATGGCTTCCTCCAAGGGGATTAATTCGTCAAAATAATCAAATAATTCCTTGTAACCCACGGTTTGTAATGCATTTAAATGCTTGTACGGATGCAAGGATTTAGCTTCCTCCAATAACCCTTTTTCAAGCATAATATCAACTCTCCTATTTATCCGTTCATATAATTTCTCCCTATCCCATTCCAAGCAAATATGAATGGTTTTAAAATTTCTTTTTTTCTTGGATGAAGTTCTAAAACTAGAAAAAGATTTTCCTGAAACTTCAATGACGCTTAAGGCACGGATAAGACGATGCCCGTTTTGGATGTCAACATCA
>JAHDDF010000461.1 GCA_020629475.1 Saprospiraceae bacterium | reverse complement strand
CATCAAAGAAAACAAACAACAAAACCCCCAGTTCAAACACAGCAGTAAATCAAAACTCACGGGGTTAATCTCCTTCAAAAAGATATTGTTTGGGTTTGTACTCCTTGCAGCACACCCATAAATATAACAAAACCTTCTAACCTATAAACTTAGTATCAACCAAACAATCCTTCCAAAACCCCAAACCCTTCCCCCACCGAAGCCCCCAACACATCATCCCCCGCACCAAAACCACCCCAAAGCAAGGAGGCGTATACGGATTTAAAATCCACGCCGTGCTTTAGGTTGCCGTCTTGATCCAAGGCGTTTAAATCCGGTGCTTCGCCTAGGAAACCATTGCCCGAAAGGGCGCCACCAAAAACCATCACCGGTGCCGCCGTTCCGTGATCCGTTCCGTTGGAACCGTTTTGTTCCGCCCGTCTCCCGAATTCGGAAAGGGTAACCGTAATGACCTTATCCGCCATGCCGGCTTTTGCCAAATCATCATAAAAAGCACGGATGCCTTTACCCAATTGCCCAAGGAGTTCCCCGTGTTTCCAAGGCTGCTGGGCATGGGTGTCAAAATCACCGAAGGCTACGGAATACAAGCGTGTACCCAAACCACCACGGATAAGCCGGCTTAAGGTTTTCATCCGCTCCGCAAATTCACCGTTGCCGTAAGCGCTACTGGTATGTACCTTCTTGTACGCCTTGTGGATGGTTTCGGAAAAACGCATCGCCTTCCCGGAAACGCTTTGGAGAAAGGCTAGCTCATTGCCGTAAGGCGTATTATCCGCCAAGGGGAATTTATCCTTGCGCCCGGATTGCGCGATGCGGTATAAATCCTCCACGTCCGTCAAGGAAACGGATTGTTCCCCGTCCTTGCCCCGGAAGCTGAGGTCGGCTTCGTTGTCTAGGCGGATGATTAAAGGGTGTTCCAGACCTCGGAGGTTTCCTAAAACCTCCGAGGTCTTACCACCACCCCCATCAAAAAACCGCCCCGCCCAACCCGTAGACGAGCGCAAATGCGATTCCACCCCGGTTTCCCAAATCTCCTTGGAGCGGAAGTGGGAAAGGTCCGGATTATTATAGCCTACGCCGTTGATAACCTTCATCATGCCCTTGTCCCAAAGCCCTTGGAGCGGGGACAGTCCTTGGTGCATCCCGAAGTCCTTGCCCAAGCGTACCATTTCATCTTTCCTTAGCCCGATGTTCTTGCGTAAAGCCTTGTAGCGGCTGTAATCGTACAAGGGGACGAAGGTGTTTAAACCATCATTCCCGCCTTTTAAACGGATGATGACGATGATGCGGTCGGTGGTCTGCAAGACCTGCGAGGTTTTTGTAAACCTCGCAGGTCTTGCAGACAATAGCGGTGAAAACAACAACGACATACCCGTAACCAAACCGGAAGTCTTCAGGAAATCTCTACGATTCCATTGGCGGTGATCAGATTCCTTACACATATCAGGATAATTGAAATTCAGGTAAACGAAAAAGGTACTGCAGCAGTTGGGCGATTTGCCATTCCGTATCCTCACGGTCGATGTTCCACCAACCGGAAGTGAAGGAATCCTCGGGCCATTCGTGTTTGAAATGCCTTTCCGCAAGGAGATATTCATCCTTGGAGGCAAGCCCTTTGGGAAGGAAATAATCCGCTACGGAATAGCAGATATCCAAGGGGCTAGGGTCTTGTTTTCCCGTAAGGGTTTTTACCCAAGGAACAAGGGAACGCATGTTCTTCTCCCCGAAAAAATCGAAGAAAACCCAATCCATGCCTTCCCAGCGTGCGGTAAGTTTATCCGTGTTGACCCAATGTCTTTGTCCTTGCCAGCCGGCTACGTCAGGAGGGGAGAAAAGGGCTTGTCCCAAATGATGGCACAATTCATACGTGTTTCTCAGGTGTTCCCCTTCGATTTCAAAATCCAACTCATTGGCAAAAATGAGTATCAATTCCGCAGGGCTTTTAATTTTTGTACCGATGTTGTTTTCTTGGAAAAAATGATCGGAAGTAAATAATTGCTCAATGACGGGAGCTATTTCAAAATCATTTTCCAATAAGGTTTTTGCCAATGCTTGTATGGCATTTTCGTTGGGAATATAATTAACGAAAGTGCAATATATTTTCCGACAAATATGAAGGGAAATCTCCTTGGATCTTTCTTGGAATAAAATATCGATAACGTCATTGTAATCCCAATTTCCGGTTTGCCCGAAAATGGTTTTATTTTTATTATCCCAATTTTCCTTATTGAAATATTTAGGTTCCCAATCCTCCGTTTCGTAACCCGATACGGAACGCGCTATTTCTTGTATATCCTTTTGGGTGTAATTTTGATTTTGTCCCAGGGTAAATAATTCCAATAATTCACGCGCGAAATTCTCGTTGGGGTGTTCCGCCGTGTTTTCATTATTGTTTAAATAAATCAACATGGCGCGGGTAAGGCAAACCTTGCGGCAAAGCTCCTTGAAATTTCCTAGGGCATTTCTTTGGATCGCCTTGTGGTATTCCACCAGCATTTGAGGGCTTTCATAGGCTTCAATAGAGGTAACGAAATGATTGCTCCAAAACAAGGCAAGCTTATCCGCCAAACCTCGTTTTTGCATATTGGAAATAAAATCACGAATCCATTCCTCCAAGTGACGGTCCCTGAGTTTTTCGTTTCGGCCTCCCGTGATTTTAATGTATTTTTTTTCAGCCCAATCTTCCCAGTCCGGCGAAGGGAGGCTCCTTTGCCGCTTGGCTTTTGCCACCAATTCCTTGACCAAAACGGAAGGTGTTTTAGCCAAGGCACGTTGTACCGTTTTACGGTTGGCACCAAACCCGATACGCCTGTACAAATAGCGTACACGCTGTTCGGTCCAAGGAGATTCCGTACTAGGAATGTAGGTTTGCAGCATAAAGGAAGGAATTTATACATTAAATTAACGTACAAGAACCTTTCCTTTCTTACGTGATGTGGAAAACTTGTGACAATGTTCTTAAAAACCAAGGGCGAAGATTATCGCGGCAATCATGTTTGCTACTAAGAATGCGGTGAACAAACAAGCTAAAACCATTCCTGCAATGGCTAGCCCACGACCTCTTTTTGATGAATCCCTTTTTGTCTTTTTTAGGGCGATAGCGCAAAAGGCGATTCCAAGGGGAGGAAGCAAGAATGCGAAAACAAAGCCTAAAATGGCAAAGGTTTCGAACTCCCCGTCTCCCTGGTTAGGGGCAGAAGATGCCTCGAATTCCGTTAGTTTGCCATCCGCGTATTGAATGCTTGAAATCTTGGATTTCATGATGGAAAAGGTGCCTTTTTTATCGGAATTACAAG
>JAHDDF010000460.1 GCA_020629475.1 Saprospiraceae bacterium | reverse complement strand
ATAATCCCCAAGGAGCCGATATAACCGAAAATCCGTCCGATGGAAACGGAACTTGGTTCAAAACGCATTTCCAAAACCTGCTTTTGTCCGGCAGGAAGCCTAAGCGCGCGTATCGCGAAATCCGCTTTGATAAATGGATCAAAAGGTTCCCCGTTCAAGTAGGTATTCCAACCCTTTCCGGGCGGGTAATACATTTCGGAGAACATGGCGAGTTGTTCCTTGGAAGAGGAATACTCGTAGGTCAATTTATCGGGATGATAATTGGTTAAGCGAATGGAAGCTGAAGGGTCCCCGCCCGGATTCAAACCGCTTAGGTATTGCTTGTGCTTCTCTTGTACTACCGCTTCTACTTTCGGATTTAATTTATCCAAAGCGGCAAGTTCCTGATCCGCGTTTTTCACGTAGGTAATCTTATCCACGAACCAGGCATTTCCGCAAGCTTCCGGATTGGGGAAAGGCGTATTAGGATCCTTGATAATGTACTTGGTATTCAACATACCTAGGACGTTCCTTTTCTCAAGTACGCCTCCCTTTTGACGGTTTACGATATACTCGTCCATCAACTCTTGGAACAACATCAATTTCGCGGCATGGTATCCTCCCACGTTCTTATGGAAATAGGAAGGCTTCGCATCCGCTGACGGATTCCCGTTGAACATATTGATAACCCTAAAGTGCGGGTCGGGATCAGCAAGGATTTTTTCGTCGGCAGGCATTTTACGAACCTCTTGGGTTTGCTCCGCTTCGGAAATAAAGCGCTCGGGAACCATGATGCGCTTGGAAGCGGTCCAAGTATCCAAGAAGGACAAGACCGTAATAGCAAGTGCTACGATGAGCGGTTTGATTTTTCCAATCAGATAAACATATAATAAACCAGCAACCACAACTACGAAGAACAAGCTTCGTAATACATCAGCACGTTGAAGGGAAGCACGGTCGTCCTTCACCATGTCTAGCAACTGAGGTTGCATATTGGCATCCTTTCCACTGAAGGAGTAGCCGGTTCCGCCGCCACCCACTAACATCAGTAAAAGAATTCCACCCGTAATTCCTGCGGCGATAAAGAATCCTCGTTTCCTTTCCTCAATGGGTCTTTCCTTGTCGAACAATTGTTGAACACCCAAGAAGGCAAGAACAATCCACATACAATGCGCCATTCCCATTGCCATGGACATTGCCCGGAATTTATTGAACATCGGGAAATAATCGAAGAGGAAACGGTTGATGGGTGAATTGCCTCCCAAGGAGAAATTAAACATCAATAATGCCCCTGCGGCATACCACCATTTCAAAGGTCCACGGATTAGGATAATTCCTAGGAAGAACATGAACCAAACGATAGCTCCGAAGTACACGGAAACACCGGGTGTAAAGTCGTTTGCCCAGTAGATTTGCTGTGCGGTAACTTTTCCTACGCGCAACTTGGCTTCCTCCTTGGTCATGCCTTGGGAAACGAAGCCATCATACATTTGACGCTGAACCAATTTATAGGTTTCCGTTCCTTCCGTGGTATTATGTTCCGCACCTCCACCGTAGTAGTTGGGCGCGATAGATGGCATTAATGCCTCCTTGAATCCAAGGCTGTATGAGAAACCATAATCGGAATCCAAACCGTCCTGCCCTGCTTTCGCGGCAAGTTCGGAGGTTCCCCTTTGGGAAAGTTTGGAGTATTCGGAGGTGGTTAATAACTGTGCGGAGTTGGAACCTGCGGCAAGTAATGTCGCAACCACGATAGCCCCTACACCCATCAAAACGCCTTTTACGTTTTCTTGGTGTTTAAAGGCGGAAATCACGTATATCAGGATACCGATTCCGATAAGGAATCCACAGTAATATATGATTTGCAAGTGACCGGTTATGAGCTGGAATCCTAGGGTTAAACCGAACAAGGCGGCGCCTAGTAAATACCTGCCCCGCATGGCTAGAATGACACCCGCCAGCAAACCGGGAATCAAGGAGACGCAAAGCTGCTTGGTAACGTGCCCTGCTTGGAACAGGTCCATATTATAGGTACTCAGTCCAAAGGTTACGGCGGCACCGAGCCCCAATTTCCAATCCACCCTCATGACCAACATCAGCAGGTACATGAACATCATTCCAAGAAAAGCGGCAGTGTGCGGCGCTTTCATGGGTTGGTACAATAAGGCAAGGTAGAAAGGCTTATTCAGCATGTTTCCCGCCCTCGTAAATTGGATTTGATAGGTGGGCATACCGGAAAACATGGAGTTTGTCCAATTGATATTCTCCCCTTTTTCCTTGTAGGCTTGCACCTCGGTTTGGGCACCCCTTACTTGAGTCATATCGTATTGCGAAAGCTCTTTCCCGTCAAAAACGTAGGGGGAAAAGAAGAAGCAACAAATCAAGAACATCAGGATCAAGGAACCGATGTGGGGTAAAATTCTTTTCAAGGTATCGTTCATACCGGATGGATTGCTGATTAACGTTCAAAAAGCATAATTTTGCCGAGCCTAGCAAGGAATCGCCGGCAAGGCACTCCAAAGGTAAAAAATCCTTCAAGCCAAGGGAAAACATATAATCATTTATGCCCGTCAAAACAAAAGGAAATCCAAAACTGAGCGTCATCACCGTGGTTTACAACATGGTGGATGACATTGACGGTACTATGGATAGCGTTCTTGGGCAGACTTATCCCAATATTGAATATGTAATAATCGACGGTGCCTCCAAGGACGGAACCAAGGAGCGAATTGAGACTAGGGGCAATCAGATTGATCTTTTCATCAGTGAGCCGGACAAGGGTTTATATGATGCCATGAATAAGGGGTTAAGTCTTGCCACTGGTGATTATGTTTGGTTCATGAACTGCGGCGACCGGATTTTCGAGAAGGATACGGTGGAAAAGATGTTCTCGAATTCAGATGACGCGGATATCCTTTACGGCAATGTCATGATGGTGAACGAGGAACGGCAGCACCTTGGGCTGAGGGAGGAATTAACGCCTCATACCCTACCCCGTGATTTGAATTGGAAAAGTTTGAATCGGGGAATGGTGGTGAGCCATCAGGCTTTTATTCCTAAAAAAAGTATTGCTACAAAATACCGCTTGGATAATTTGGCGGCGGATATCGCTTGGGTGATTGATTGTTTGAAGGCTTCCCAAAAAACGGTGCATACGAATCAAATCCTAGGGGAATTCCTGCTTGGGGGTGTTTCGCGTTCAAGGCACAAGCAGTCCTTGAAGGGACGGTATAAAATCCTAGGGGAATATTACGGGGCGGTTCCTAATTTTTTTAATCATGTAGTTATTACGCTCAGGGCGGTGAAGCACCGGTTTTTGGATCG
>JAHDDF010000459.1 GCA_020629475.1 Saprospiraceae bacterium | reverse complement strand
TTGAACCACCTGTAAAACCAAGCGGGCTGATCCATGGTGCAAATAATCCTTGAAGTTTTTCCTTCGAAATATTTATCCCACCACAAGGAACCTTCCCTTTTCTTAAAAGCAAAACCGGGAAGTAAAACCCTATCCAAAAATCCCTTCATGATCGCGGGTACGGAACCCCACCAAACCGGATACACCCAAACGATGTGGTCCGCCCATTTCAGCTTTTCTTGTGCGTCTAATAAGTCAGGCTCTAGTTCGGTTCTTTTTCTGTAACCGTATTGGAGATTGGGATTAAAATCCAAATCCCTGATGTTGATTTCCTGTACCTCGGCACTTGATTTTTGTGCCCCCGTTTTATAGGCATCGGATAATGCAAAATTGAAACTCTCCCTATCGGGATGACCGTTTATGATTAGGATTTTCATGGCTTTGTTTTTTTTGCAAAAACTTTGGTTTACCGCAATTTATGGTCGGAATCGGATTCATGCAGGATATATGAGTTATTCAGAGTCAGTAAAAATTGCGTAACTTAGGGTAAAAGGTACACGAACGCTTAGCTTTCCATCATTTTGAAAAAACGGATCATGAAGAATTTTCTTTTACCTCTAATTGCCCTTTTCCTTTCTTTCTCGTGTTTAGCACAAGTAAGTTTACCTGTTGATTTCGGAACCATCGGTACGGAATATTTCACGGATTTTGGGGGCACTACAAGTAGCGTAGTTACGGATCCCGCGGATCCTAGCAACGCGGTAGCAAAAACGACCCGCGTAGTAAGTGCTGAAACTTGGGCGGGTACTTCCGTCGGAACCGGTTTTGCCACTCCTATTGACTTCGAAGGAGGGACTACTATTTCCATGCGCGTATATTCGGAATATCCGGGAACAAGGGTCCATATGAAAGTAGAGGACTTCGGGATGCCCGTGAATTTCGTGGAAACCTGGAAGTATACGACCAAGGAAAATGAATGGGAAACCATAGTCTTCGACTTCACTTCTAATGTCGATGGTTCCCCTGCTTTTGATCCCAATGCGGACTACTTCTTGCTTTCCGTTTTCTTCAACTGGGGAATTTCCGGCTTGGAAGCGGGACAGCAAGATTTCTATTGGGACGACGTAATGGTAGGCGGTACAAGTACTTCCTTAGCGCAATTGGACTTGCCGGTTACTTTCGAGGACCCGACCGTGAGTTATGCCCTTACCGATTTTGAATTTAATTCCACGGTACTTGGTGATGATCCCGTAAACCCGGGAGAAACCGTTGCCATTACCACCAAAACATTAAGTGCTTCTCCTTGGGCGGGTACGGTCATCGGTACCCGTGATGGTTTTGCGAGTACCATTCCTTTTACACCCGATAATTCGAGAATAAGAATGCGCGTATATTCCCCTGCCGCAGGAATTCCGATTTTATTAAAAGCGGAGGTAGCGAGTGATCCAAGCTTGATTGTGCAAACTTTTGAGTACACCACCGTAGCCAATGAATGGGAAGTAATTGAGTGGGATTTTACTCAACATGATCCCAATCTTCCGGGCATAAATTATGATTTGGATTATGACCTGCTAGCCGTATTCTTCAATTTCGGAACGGACGGCATTACCGCCGGTGAAATGGTCTTTTATTGGGATGATGTAGCTTATGGTTTTAATACCGATGTGGAAGAAATCGCTGAAGTTCCCGTTTCCGTTTTTCCTAATCCGGCAAAGGATGTAATTACCATTCAAACCCAAGAGGAAATCCTTTCCGTTGAAATGTATGATGCGCTAGGACGCTTGGTAAAATCCCTTGAAAATATTACTTCCCGACGTGTTGACGTTTCGGATGTTGCTAGCGGTTCCTACTTCTTGAAGGTGCAGACGAAGGAAGGAATTGGTAGTGTTCCGGTTGTTGTGGAGTAGTAGTCGGTGGTGCTGATCGTCGGTGGTTGGACCACCGATGGAGCACCTAATATTTAATTTTAAAATCCTTATTTATTCGCTTATCAGCGTTGTATAGAATTCTATCGGATTCTTGAAATGTGATATTGTGTTTATCACATGCAGCCCTTAAATCCTTTAAATATTTAAGGTACACTTCGATTTGTTTTTCAATGTTGGTATACCCCTTGGGCATTGTACTTTTCGTGTACAATACTCGAAAGACCCTTTGGTCAATGATTTGATAAATGTAGGGATTCTTAAATCTTAATATTGTAGATGCCATTGCTAATCGGACACCTTTTGTATTTAAAAGTAATCTTAGAATATCCTTGGTTTCCTCTTCATTGATTTGAGTATCATTCTTGTTGATTTTGTTTAAAGCAAGAATGGTTTCGTCGCTAAAAAGAGCATACCTATTTACTTTCCATAATACGATTTCATTAAGTGTGTTTTGATTGAAATCGGAAGTTGTGCTATCAAGTTTTTTTGTTAGCTCTGATTGGTACTTAAACTCAGAATCTTCCGGTATTACATTGAAATCTTTATTACCTATGGTTTTGAGAGTCATTTATTATTTTTTAATGAAATCCTTTTTCTAAAGATAGGGATATGGAATGATTATCAAAAGGTGGTGGGTAAGTCGGTGGTGCACGATCGTCGGTGGTTGCACCACCGACCGCGATAACGTACCTTTGCTTCCCATGCGCTACTTCACCGAAATATCCTACAACGGTACCAACTATTCCGGTTGGCAAATCCAACCCAATGCTACAAGTATACAACAAACCATCCAAGAGGCGATGTCCTTGATTTTGGGTGCGGATATTCAAATTACCGGATGCGGACGTACGGATGCGGGTGTACACGCGGCGGATTATACGTTTCACTTTGACTACGACGGAAAATTCCCGGATAAATTCATTCCCCGAATAAATAAATACTTACCCTACGATATTGCCTTTAAGGAAATGTACGAAGTAACGGAAACGGCGCATGCCCGTTTTGATGCTTTTCGTCGTTCGTATGAATATAAATTGGGTTTTAAAAAGGATCCTTTTACCAAGGAAACCGTGTACCGTTACGGTAATCCGATGAAGCCGGATTTTGATAAAATGCAAGAAGCGGCAGTACTCTTATTACAATATGAAGATTTCGCGCCCTTCTGTAAAACCAATTCAGATGCCAAGACCATGCGCTGTGAAATGCACCGTTCGGAATGGGTAGAAAATGAAAATGGTTCTTGGTCGTATCACGTTACCGCCAACCGTTTTTTACGCGGAATGATTCGATTAATCGTAGGGATGTGTATTAATGTGGGAACAGGGAAATTGGAATTAAAAGAAGGAAGCCTTAGAAAAACACCCTAAGGAATAGTCTTTCCGTTCCCGGGCATGGTTTGTACTT
>JAHDDF010000458.1 GCA_020629475.1 Saprospiraceae bacterium | reverse complement strand
TCCTGCTCCACCTCAAACGCCCTCACCCGCAACAACCAATGAAAATGATTGGGCATAAGACAATAACAGATGATATCCGTGTGAGGCAAAAGATGGGTACGCATCTTCTCTAGGAAATAGAGGTAGTTATCAACATCATAAAAAATGGGACGGCGATTGTTGCCTTGGTTGTAGACGTGGTAGTAGTTTCCCTCGTGGAATTTCATGGGTTGTCTTTGGGTATATAGAGGGACCCAGCGAAAAATGTGAGTGGCTATATCTCAAAATGAAAAGCAGCCCCTTGCCCGGATTTCCCGTCCGCCCAAATCCGTCCTTGGTGAAGCTGTACAATCCGGTCGGCGATAGCCAAGCCTACGCCGGCACCTTTGTAATTGGAATCGTTATGCAAGCGGGTAAACAAGCGGAAAATCCGTCGTTCAAAACCAGGTTCGAAACCAATACCGTTATCCCTAAAGGTAAAGACAGTTTTCCCGTTTTCCTCATGGGCATCCATTTCCATATGAACCGGGCGGTTATGTGCTGCATACTTAACAGCATTGGACACCAATTGATCCGCCAACATCTCCATTAAATGTTGATCCGCTTGTACATGAGGGATATTCTTGGAAAAGGTAAAACTGACCTTCTTTTCCGTTTCTATTCTTGACATTTGACGTTGCAATGCCTCTTGAAAAACAGATTGCAAGTCTACATCATCCGAATGGATTTCATAATCTTCTAAATTGGAGAAAGCCACTAAGGAATCTATTAATACACGCATTTTAACGTGGGCATCCTCCACAAAACGAGAATAGACCTCTACCTCATGCTCACTCCTATTTTCATCTATCGTTCTCAACATAAGCTGATGGAAAGAGGTAGCCGTTCTTAAAGGCGTTTTTAACTCATGGGACACCGCGTGAAAAAAACTATTGAGATATTCATTCAGTCGAACCGCTTCTTTGTTCTTTTCAAAAAGGGCTTTCTTGCTTTGTTCCAGCTCATAACTACTTGAAAAAATGCGATATTCCTTCCTTTCCAATAAATACATGAGGGTTCCCGCCATGATAAAAATAATATTCATGGTAATGACAGCCCTGGGATCGGGGAAAGGAACTAACATAAAGTAAAAGGAATTCCAAAAAACCATTAGAACCGCATAAGCAGGAAACATCCATCTTGCTGCACCAAAAGCGAATACGCCACACACGACTACGGCGCCAATTTGCGCGGAAAAAAGATCATAGGTAATACCGTAAGGCATTAGGGGACTTCCCGCTTCTTGTAAAAAGAACAAAATGCCGTATTGTAGCAAGGCAATTATTATGGCAATACAATATACTATACTTGTCGAGGTAGTTTCCTTTCCGAATTTTGATTGAAAAAGAAAAACGGCAAAACCTATTGCCGTTATCAAACGTAAGCCCGCCACGATATTGAAGCCATTATTAATGACTTCGAAAGAAACCAGGAAGAGAAAAAAGCAAGTACATACTACCGCGAATACACTCCCGTACTTGCGTGTATTCGTTTCCCTGTGAACTTGATAAGCCGTTGATAGTTCCATGCGCCAACATTAAAAGGGGGTGAAGAAAAAGGG
This sequence comes from Saprospiraceae bacterium, assembly GCA_020629475.1. Classification (GTDB taxonomy): domain Bacteria; phylum Bacteroidota; class Bacteroidia; order Chitinophagales; family Saprospiraceae; genus JAHDCE01. The sequence goes on along the minus strand of JAHDDF010000458.1, from coordinate 1,735 downwards.
AACTTTATCAAAAGCAGTTTGTGTTTATAAACTTTATTACGATGGTACTGTTTGTTCTGTTTCGTTCAAGTCTAAGAATTAGTGACAGGACACTGAACTTTATTATTGTTTCCTTTACATTTGCATCTTTCGAATACAAAAGGATAGTCAAAATGACCACCGATCAATTAAAAGAACTTAGGTCCAAGCTCGGACTGCTAAACCAATATCTTTGACGTCGCTAACAGAAAGCTGACGATTGAAGATAAGGAATCCCTTACCCTAGACCCCGAATTCTGGAACGACCCCAAGCGGGCGGAAGCCATTCTTAAGGAAATCAAAACCAACAAATTTTGGGTATCCCGTTACGAGGAAGCCGAGGGTGTGGTGGAAGAAGCCGCCATCTTACTCGAATTCCAAAAAGAAGGGGAAGCTTCCGAAGAAGAAGTGGATGAAGCTCATCAAGCCGCAATCACTGCTTTGGACGACTTGGAGTTTCGTTCTACGCTTAACAAGGAAGAGGACGAACTCAATGCCATTCTGACCATTAATGCAGGTGCCGGTGGCACCGAGGCTTGCGATTGGGCGGCAATGCTTGAACGCATGTACCTCATGTGGGGCGAGAAAAACGGGCATAAGGTTCGACTAATGGATCGCCAAGAAGGAGACGTAGCCGGAATCAAATCCGTGGAACTGGAAATCTCGGGGGATTTTATTTACGGTATGCTTAAAGGAGAAAACGGTGTTCACCGTTTGGTACGCATCAGCCCGTTTAACGCGCAAGGAAAACGACAAACCTCCTTTGCTTCGGTATTCGTTTACCCGGTTGTTGACGACAGTATAGAAGTCAATATCAACACCGCCGATTTGAAGTGGGACACCTTCCGTGCTTCGGGTGCGGGTGGACAGCACGTAAACAAAACGGAATCCGCGGTACGTGTAACGCACGGCCCTACCGGGCTAGTAGCGGAATGCCAAGAGGAACGTTCCCAACACATGAACCGGGACAAGGCGATGCAGAAACTTCGTTCCATGTTATACGAGTTGGAAATCCGCAAACGTTCCGAGGAAAGGGACAAGGTGGAAGCCGGCAAAATGAAGGTGGAATGGGGTTCCCAAATCCGCTCCTACGTATTGGATGATCGCTGGGTAAAAGACCTTCGCTCCGGTTATAAGGTACACAACCCGGATAAGGTTTTAGACGGTGATATCAACGAATTTTTGCGGGCGTTTTTGATGATTGCGCCTTAGCGCAAGCTTTCGCGCTAGTCAGGGGGTGACTCCAAGTCACCCCCTGACTCTGCTCCCGGAGGCTCCGGAACCGGATCCCACATATCATGGTCCGACAAGGGATGACAACGGGAAATCCGCTTGACACCCATCCAGGTCCCTTTGAAGATACCCCATTTCAATATTGCCTCCATCGTATATGCGGAGCAGGTAGGCTGATATCTACAAGTCGGTGGCAACATCGGACTGATGACCTTCTTGTAAATGATGATGGGAATAACGTATATTTTGCGTATAAACTGCATACCATTCAAAGATCAAGAATTGGAATCATAGTACAAAGTAAGTTTCTAATTGGTTCATTTCTTTGAAGAGCTTTAAAAACCTGAAAACATCATAAAATTCAACACGCTTGTTTCCGTAGAGCGAATAAATAAAGACATTCTTGCTTCATTCGAAGATTTAAATTTAGGTTTGGAATTATCATACTTTTCCTTGCCTTGGCACCTATCAAAAGATAATTTAA
>JAHDDF010000457.1:1705-3324 GCA_020629475.1 Saprospiraceae bacterium | reverse complement strand
GCTACCAACCAAAACCTGATGGGATGGGACGACCAAGGAACGGACAACGGCGGTCAATATTATTATGACCTTGCCTTCGACGTTTCCGATACGGATGAGGATCACCTCTTCGTTGGCGGCGTAAACCTTTGGATTTCCACGGACGGCGGTAATACTTTTACCTGTCCTTCCAAGTGGAGCCATTCCTATAAATCCAATTACGTCCATGCGGATATCCATGATATCCGTTTCTTCGGGAACGACCTTTGGGTTGCCAATGACGGTGGTATTTTTTATTCCAATGATCAAGGAGCGAGTTTCAATAGAAAAATGCTTGGAATCGCCGGAACGGACTTCTGGGGTTTCGATGCGGGATTCTGGGACGGGGACGTTATGGTGGGCGGAACCTACCACAACGGAACATTGCTCAAGGACAATAACGTCTACGAAAACGGCTGGATTTCTACCGGTGGCGGCGATAATACCCTAGGAAAAGTGAATTACGCCGATGAGCGAAAAGTGTATTACGATTACGGCGAGCGCATGCTTTCCGGAGATCGGATGATTGCCAATACGGGGCTTCCTTTTAACAAGGATTTGTGGAGTAAACCATTTGCCTTTGATCCACGCTCCGCCAACCGGATTTACGTGGGCGTTGAGGACAACAACGGAGATACCAAGGAGCTCTGGTTTACCGAAGATGACGGGGTATCCTTCACCTTGCTTCACACCTTCGCCATTCCCATTGATAAGATAGAAACCGCTTGGAATGATCCTGATGTGATTTACGTCTCCCTAAGAGGCGGATGGTGGGACAGGAAGGAAGTTTGGAAAACCACCGATGGCGGAAGCAGTTGGACGGAAATCACCCCTACCCTAGCGCAATTGGGTAGCCGGGATTGGGTACGATATGATATTACCGTAGATGCCGAGGATGCCGATATCGTTTGGCTGGGAAGGAAGTACCCTTACTCCGGTAGCGACCTTGACGGTTATCAAGTATTGAAATCCACGGACGGCGGTTCTTCTTGGATTTCCGTTTCCGGTCCTAATTTGAACGGGGAATCCGTCACCAATATCGTACATCAAAGAGGAACGGACGGCGGTGTTTACGTCGGAACGAAAAGAGCCGTTTATTATCGCAATAATTCCATGTCGGATTGGGCATTGTTTAATACCGATTTACCGGCGAGTACCTACTCCACGGATCTTATTCCTTTTTACAAGGAGGGAAAAATCAGGAACGGAACCAACCGAAGCGTTTACGAAGCGGAATTCTTCGAGCCTTCGCAGCCATTGGCACAAATTTCCGTGGATCGGTTTACGGCATTCTGCTCACATGATACTTTGTATTTCTCGGACCATTCGGCATTGAACCAAAACGGTGCTACTTGGTCTTGGTCTTTCCCCGGAGGGACACCTAGTACCTCTAGCGAGCGTCAACCAAGGGTAACCTACGATGCGGAAGGAAGCTACTCCGTTTCCTTGACCGTAACGGATGCAACAGGCAGCAGTTCCCAAACCATAACCGACCTTATTACCATAGAAAACCGATGCGGTTTAGATACCATTCCCGGTTTGGCTTTCCACCCTAACGGAACGGGCTACCTCGATGTAGGACAACCCGATGCCCTCAATTT
>JAHDDF010000457.1:284-1605 GCA_020629475.1 Saprospiraceae bacterium | reverse complement strand
CGATCATTTCGACGGCTTGATAGACGAGCTTTGCGTTTGGGATATTCCCTTGGACCAAGGAGCCATCCGCGAAAGAAGACACATTACCAAATATGAAGACGAGTCCAATTTGGTGGCTTATTACCAATTCAACGAGGATGTAACGGACCCGAAGGTTCCGGACAGGATTGGCCCCAACCACGGTAGTCTTTACGGCGCGGCGGAGCGTTTGCTTTCTACCGCTCCCGTAGGCGGCGGTAGTAGCCATAGAATGACGGTGAACGCAACGGGAAATCATGATTTTGCCCAAGCAGGGCTTTCCTTGGATTTTAACGGTTCACATCCCAACGGGGAGGTGGTTGTCAGTCGTATTAATTTGACTCCGGATGAGGTTCCGAACGCTTATCCTACAAGTAGGAGTTATTGGGTAGTAAATAATTACGGCAGTAATAATTCCTTCGGGGAATTAAACGGCATCCATTTTGAAAACATCGGTTTCGTATCAAGCGCGGATGAAGCTACACCTGACGTTTTCAAACTCTATAAGCGTGCCTCCAATGCGGACGGTAATACTTGGGGCACTTCCTTGGATGATGCCGATATCGCCCAAGCGGACGTTGACGGGAACGTTTCCTTCACGGCAGGAAATTCCGTTTCCTCCTTCAGCCAGTTCATTTTAACCAATGAGGATGGTTCTTCCTTGCCCTTGGAATTATTGTCGTTTACGGCAAGGCACCAAGAGGAAAGAAACGTGCTTCTCGAATGGGTAACGGAATCCGAAATCAATACGGATAAGTTCATCATTGAGCGCAGTAAAAACGGTGTTGATTTCGAGGAAATCGGAACGGTAAATGCGGCGGGTAATTCCACGGAGTTCTTGGAATATTCCTTTTTGGATCAAGACGCTTTCCTCGGAAAATCATTTTACCGCTTGCGTATTTTTGATTTGGACGGCAGTTTTACTTATTCCGAAATCAGAACCGTATTCATCGGTGCGGGGCTTTCGGATGTTGCGGTTTTCCCCAATCCCGTCCGGAAAGGAAACGGGGTTAATATTATCTTATCCGCCAATCAATCCGCCACCTTCACTTTATTCGATGCGAAGGGAAGACTTCTTCAAGAGAATATTATTCAGGAAGAATTTATCCTGCAAACGCAAGACCTTGCCAAGGGTGCTTATATGTATCGGATTAAGGGGAGTGATAGGATGTTTAATGGGGTTTTGGTGGTGCAGTGATTTTATTCCAATAAAACATAACCCAGTGCATAAAAAACGTTTACCAACGAAAACCATATTCTGGGAAAAATATAAAGGTTACTATTATTTTTTCAGAGTAATTAT
>JAHDDF010000457.1:0-274 GCA_020629475.1 Saprospiraceae bacterium | reverse complement strand
GGATTAAAGGGGATGATAGAATGTTTAATGGGATTTTGGAGGTGCAGTGATTTTTTAATTAATAAATGCCGTATCAGGGGAAACCGTTACGGCATTTATTAAATTGACATTTGTTTTACAACTGTTCCACAATGTAGAGACGCGGTGCTCGCGTCTCACGCACTATTTCTGAAGTAAAAAGCCAAATCTTTTTCCATGCCCCGAAGACGCATGCAATGCGTCTCTACAAGGGGATGTATTTTTCATTTCTCAATCTAAGTTCGTCTCGGGCTCC
>JAHDDF010000456.1:2961-3325 GCA_020629475.1 Saprospiraceae bacterium | reverse complement strand
TAAAAAACCAAAACCGAAAGGAGGGGAAAAAGAACTTATTGCATTTTTATCCCAAAAAGGAAAATGGAATAAATTCAGTCAGACGCCTACACAATTCACCATTAATGTCGAATTCACAATAGAGCCAAACGGAGAACTTAATCACTTAATTATTCCTAAAAAACACCTTAATGATCCAGGAGTTTTATGGTTATGGCATAGTAAATGGGAACCAGCAATATTAGATGGACGAGCCGTTCGTTGTAAAATGAAAAGAGAATTTTACTTAACCTCAGATAAAATCGAAATCAAATATGACAACTTCTAAGCGGCGGCATAAATTCTTCCTCTCTTATTGCTAAACAAAAAAACGCCCGGCAAAAAG
>JAHDDF010000456.1:0-2951 GCA_020629475.1 Saprospiraceae bacterium | reverse complement strand
TGGAAACCGGCACAGCGAAACGGCAAACCTGTTAGATGTAAAATGAAAAGATCCTTTTACCTCACATCCGATGAAATTGATCACATTTGTGTTGGTTGCAGATAAGAGTTGTTTAAGGTTGATGCTTTAAACAACTCCATAAAAAACGCCCGGCAAAAAGCCGGGCGCCTCGGATTAAGAAAAATATTTGAAGTCATTCATTCTATTCCTGCGCAATTACCCGTCCTGTCCCGATAAGTTCATCGTCCGCGTATAAGCGGTATATGTAAACACCGGGTGCTAAATTCCTACGGGAAACCACGTGCGTCCTATCTTGGAATTGTTCCTCTCCTAAGTATCTACCATCCGATTGGATTAACCGTAAGGAAAAGGATTCCGTGCCCTCATAACCGGAAATGGAAATGGTGAACGCCTCGTTAAACGGATTCGGGTAGATATTGAAACCATCCTCCATAGGGGCAATATTACAAGCGGCGGGCATACCTAGCACATCGCTTTGAGCGGGGGTACCATCCACAAGGACATAAGTGATATTAAAATCCGAAGGAGAAACCATACCCGTTTCGTTTAAAACATCAAAAACGAGATAAGCCCAAATTTCATCCGTGGCTACGTTACCGTCCGCGGATTTGGCGTAGGTCGTGAAATTCAATTTCCCTTCCTGCATATCATTTACCACCATTCCGTGTTGCATTTCGTCAAGGCTCCCGTACTCCACGCCTGCCAAGGAAAGATTCAAGTCCTCGTATTCCAAGCGGAAATCAATCGCTTTCACGAAATCCGCTTGCCTAACGCTTACCGGAACACGCATGCGGCAATTCTCGTCAAAATCCGCGGATTGCAAATCCAAGGTCAAGACCGCATCATCGGAACTACCGCGAAGCATGGAGGCACCGGAAGTCCAAGAACCGTCCACGTCCCCAAGCAAGATGCCTTGGAAATCCATATCGGAATCCAGGAAGCAATTGCCGTTAGGATCAAGGGGCAATTCAATACAAGCATCCGGTACGGGAACATTCATCCGGTCAAAACCGGCGCCATCGCCAAAGGGATAATTGGCGCTTACTTGGTAAGCCGGATTATTCTGTACGTTCTCCGGCACCACGAATACCCAATCCCTTGTCGCCGCACCATTGGGTAAACTTGCCCCTTGCGGGAATTCCCCGATATTGGATACGATACGGTTTTGAAGATGCGTAATATCACCAGCCGTAACACTACCGTTTTGATTCACGTCCATGGAAATGATTTCATAAGGCGTAGGAACAAAGGGTTGATACAGGGTCGTTACTTGATACATAAAGAAGGCATCCATACCATTGATGACCGGCATTACGTCCGTATTATTATCAATATCCCTTTCGATGTAAATAGAAGCACCGTTCCCGGGCGACCAAGAAAGATTACCCGCCAAGGAAGGATAGGAAACCATTCCGTTGGTTGTGCAATCCGGGTTCAAACCCATAACATCCGTTCTCAAATGAGAATAAGGGTTATCCACATCGTAAACCAAGGGGCGTGTTACATCATCTCGGTAGATAAGTTCCAAGTCTTGGCTACCTGACTCCAGGTGTACGATAACACCTTCATCCGCACAAGCGGAAACGGCAGTGAGTTCCGTAGATTCTATCATTTCGGTAATCCCGAAAGTAGCTTCCATTTCAGGCGTTCCATCCGGAATAATGGCGAATTCAATACAAGCGATTTCTCCCATTCCGGTAAACTCCGCGCCTACCATTGAACCTGCATCATAAAAGATACTGATGCAAACCATATCCGGGAAACTTGTGGCATTGATGGAATAGGAAGCGTTGGGATCACCGTTTGTTACTACCTCACCAATCGTAGCGTTTCCGGTTGGAACGGCACGGGTAGGATCATAAGTCATGCAGAAATCCATTCCGATGATTCCGGGTTCAACCGCTTCATAGCTGTGCAAGCCTACGCAAACCAAGGGATATCCGTCAGGACTCGTAGGGGTGGAACATTCCGTGGAATCGGGGTCAACATAGTATAGGCACTCCGGCGTTTCCTCGCATACATCAAGCTGCTGAGTGGCTCTAAGCTCTCCTACAACCAAGGAATTATCAATCGTTGGCGTAAGCCCGATAATGGTTATGGAACCTGAAGAGGGGGTTAAAGTGTACGGGGTTATTTGAGGCGCTCCCGGTGCTAGGGCACAAAAATCTTCCAAGGAACAACCTGCTGCAAGGTAACCATCCATTTGAGCTAAATCATTTTCCTCAAATGTCCTGCCCGTTAAATAATATCCACCGTTTTCAATACTAAACTTCGAAATATTCAAATCCGGATCCGAAGTATACATAACCAACAAGTTTCCTTGTAAATCGTATCCGTAAACTTCAAAATAGGTATCCGTATTTGTTGTTGCACCATAGTTAAATGATGCTAATATTTCATTTCCTTCCGTATCCACGGAGGAGCTATATATAGCACTACCAGGTGTAGCATACCCCCACTCTTGCTGCCCGTTGGCATCCAACTTTACAATGATGTTGTTATTTCCGTCTACATCTTGAATAGTAAGGGCATAACCACCATCCTGGGTTTCCACGACCCCTCTTACGATATGTGGATTCCCGGAAGGTGCGGAAAAATAAAACTGCTCTTGAAAATTACCGTTTGCATCCACACGGAACACGAAAATACGTCCGCTAGTTACATAACCCGCTAAAATCATATCGCCGTTCGCTCCTACACCGGATGTAGTCAACTGGTCATCTCCTCCTAATTGATAACGGTTTGACCAATTCAGATTACCGTTTTCGTCAATTTGCATGACCATTACATCATCCACTAGGCTATTCGTTTCCGCCCACCAACAAACTATACCATAGTTGCCGTTGCCCATGTCCTGTATATAAGTGTTTTGGCGCACCTTTCCGGGCATATCAAACGTGCGGGTCCAGATTTCATTTCCATCGGTATCT
>JAHDDF010000455.1 GCA_020629475.1 Saprospiraceae bacterium | reverse complement strand
TTTTTAGTCAAATGCATCAAATTGAGACAGCAACACGATTGCCTATCAGAGCCTAGATTTTAGGGTAAAGACACTTTTATTTATCCCTCCCCTATCAGTGCCTCATCCAGCTTATTCCGGAATATTTTATCCAATTCACGGATAATCATGCCGTACAATTCGCCCTTTCCGTATTCCCTTTCCAAATTCAAGGCAGGGTCCTTTACTTTTTCGGGTTCGATAATCCGTCTGGCTTTCTTGTAACGTTTGCTGAAGAAATCCTTACGGTGGATACCATCCGGGATAAGGGGCTTCTCTTGGGCGGAAGTCAGGTAAAACTTATGTTTCTCACTTTGGGATTCAACCCAATCCATACGACCGGTTTCAGGAAGCATATACATAAAACAGCCGGGACCCTTGAAATGGAGAATCATTCCCATAAAGAAATCGCCTTCTTCTTCCGGGCTAAAGGGTTTCTGTGAGTTTTCGTAAGCGTCCCGCTTGATATATTCCATGCGGAACCCTTTTTGGATCACCTTTTCCATCTCTCCGGTGTCCGGATTTTTTTGCTCCACCTCCCTTTCGATACTTTCGAAATAATAGCTATCCCGGTGCCAAATCCCTTCTACCTTCTCAATGGTAAATTCCTTGTGTTTGGCAACAAGGGTATAAAACTCCAATAACTTACGGGCGGTACTCCCGATGATAATCAAGGAGCATTTATTGTCCTTTTCGTTCATTTGGGTATACAGGGAAATCTTCAAACGCTCGTAATCCAATTCCCACTTCTTGATCTCGTCCACTATCGCCGGACGGTAAGGCTTAATATCCATTACCGACAAGGACAACTCCACTTCCATATTCTCGATACGGCTGGTCAATTCCTGAACATCCGCCTTCATCTTGGTGAGATAAGAATAGCTGGTAGACCACTTGTGGTTTTGCCAAAACTTATCCTTTTTTCGCTTCTTCTTGCTCTCCAACATGTCCAACTCACTCAAGAGTTTGACGTAGTAATTCCCTTCTTGAAGCGCGTACACGTTCCTTCGCAAATCGGAGGATAAATCCGTGGTCGTATCCCTTTGCAATTCCTCCAGCATTAGCTCGAATTGCATTTCGTCACCGGCTACGTTGATATCCGGTCCTTTTTCACCAAGCACTACCCTTACGTCCAGGGTGTCCTTGTAATCAAAACCGTTTAACTTCTTGGCTAATGGTTTAATAATTTGCTCCCTCAATGCACGTTGCAAGTACCTTGCACCGTACTTGGGATCATAACCGGTTTCGGATACGTGATCAAGGACATCATCCGTGATATCCACGTTCATTTTTCGGAACTTAATTCCTTCCCTTTTTCGCAATAAGGATATTTCACGATCCACTACGCTACGCATGGTTTCCCTGCCTAGTGGCGCAAAAGGAACCACCCTGTCGATACGGTTAAACATTTCCGGACGGAAGTGCTTTTCCACGGCGGTCATGAATTGATCCATGACGTCCTTCTTGTCTTGCCCGTCGGACCATCCAATCCTGCGCCCTTGTAAATGGGTAGCACCGATGTTGGAGGTCATGATGATAATGGAGGAACAGAAGTTGACCAATTTCCCCTTGGAATCCGTCAGACGTCCTTCGCCTAACACTTGAAGCAATAGGTCAAAGAAGGATGAATCCGCTTTTTCAATCTCATCGAATAATAACACCCCGAATGGCTCCCTTCTGACGGCGGAGGTCAATAAACCATCCTTTCCGCCTGCCCCTATGAGGCGTTGTAGTGCCCAAGGGTCGGAGTATTCACTCATATCGAAACGAATGACCTTATCCCTGCCGCCAAACATGAAGCGAGCTAGGATTTTTGCCAACTCCGTTTTACCTACTCCCGTAGGTCCTACAAAAAGCAAGGAAGCAATGGGTTTCCCTTCACGGGTAAGCGCGGTTTTTACCGCCGCCAATAAATCCACTACGGCATCCACGGCATGGTCTTGCCCAAATAAATCCCCCTTGAAATCCGCACGGATTTTCGAAGGATTCATTTCCATTTCAGGATCTACCATAAAGCGCGGCATTCCCGTTTCCTCGCAAAAATGCTTGAGAACATCGTCACTGCTAAGGAGGTATGCGCCTTCTTGGTCCTTTACCTTGGATTTATTCAATAAAATCCCTTCCAAAAACCGGATGGGTTTACCCGGAAAACCGGAGTACGGGGTAAAGCGCTTGTTGAGGCGGATGGTTTCCTTTACCGCTTCATTGTCTACTTTTACCTTACCCGCACGGGCTATATCATTTACCTTTTTCAAGATAATATCCTCCAATTCCTCCTTGGGCTCCTCAATCCGGATAACGGTGAAGATGGAGGTAAAATCAGGGCTTTTTAATTCTATACGGCTCAATTCCTCTTCGGTACATTCGGATACAAGGGTCATTTCGCCTCTTACCAGGTACGGACGAAGGTAACGCCCCATACTTACGTCGTTTCCTTCGTATTGCCCCACCTCGAATAACTCCATGAGATTACGGACGTAAAGGATATCACCCCTCACGTTCAAATCACGCACTAAGTAGGCAAGGTTATCTTGCCAACCCGTTTCCCGGGTCAGTTCCTTGATCATGGTGGAGGCGGTCGTCTCCCAAAAAGCGGATTGGATGCGGTGTTCCCATTTTCTTCTGACCAATTCCCAAACCAAGGAGGTTTTTCCAACGCCTGAAGCACCGACAAGGAGAACATTACGTCCGTATTTGCCTTTCATCGCCCTGACCAACTGCTCGTATTCCTTCTCCATTCCGAACAAGACGCGCCTTGGTACATGGATTTCGGTTGCGACAAGCGGTAAAAGTTCCTGCTGCTTCTCTTCCTTGAGTTTTGCTAATTCCGCCGGGGTATGGAAATCTAATTTGATTTCCTTTTGCAATAATTCAATGGAATCGTACCAGATGGTTTCCACGATATTCTGGACGGATTTCATCCTGTCGGAACGCATGAACTCCAAGCGGATCGCATCCTCGACGATCTTATCGAAATCGCCGTCTTGCGCCACGAAAACATCAACGCCTACGGCGGGTACCACTACCCAATGCCCCCTTTCCGTTTCTTTGAAAAAGTACTTGAATTCCAATTCGAAATCAGGGTAGCTCACCTCATTCCGTGCCGCCTTAAATTCCAAGGAAATTTCACCGTGGTAAAAATCACCCTCGGTGTATTGATCCAATACGGACAAGTACGTCCCCTTGTTCAAGACCTTCTCTTGGAACAAATCCCTGAACTTGTGGGCAACGGATTGAATCGTGCTATCAGGATACATCATATTGGGGTGCAACATGGGATTAACCAAGTGACCACCTGAATCCAATTT
>JAHDDF010000454.1 GCA_020629475.1 Saprospiraceae bacterium | reverse complement strand
AACCATACACCCCCAATATCGCAGATACCCACCAACATCAGAGGATATTGTGCAATATCACACCAACCCAAAAATAACAAATCCCCCTTTCCCATGAAACCACCGACCCTTCAACCTCCTAATCAAACCAGCCACCACCACAAAACTCCCTTCGTAGTCCGAATCATATCGTTCGTCCACTTTCCCTTTTACGGAAATGGTTTTACTTTTACCTTAGAGAAACAAACAAGTAGGGAGGATTCCCGGCAAACCGTATTATGATAATAGACAGGACATTCAGGAACATTGGCAGGATCCGCGAGATTGCCGCCGTTTTGTCCAAATACGGATTCGAGGATTTCGTGGCTATCACGCCCCTGTCTACCCTTATCCCGGATAAGCGCCGTCTCAGTTACCAAAAAGAAAAGGAGAAGAAGAAGTATTCCCGTTGGGAATTGGTCCGTATGGCGGCGGAGGAATTGGGTCCTACCTTTATCAAGTTGGCGCAAGCCCTCAGTAACCGCCCGGATATATTACCGCCCGCCTTGATTACCGAATTGTCCAAACTCCAAAGCGAGGTAGAGGCAATCGATTACGAGGCGATCAAAGAAATCGTGGAGCATGAACTAGGGGAGGATATCGAGGATGTCTTTTCCGAATTCTACAAGAAACCCTTGGGCTCCGCCTCCATTGGTCAGGTACACCGTGCGAGATTGCATGATGGTTCCAATGTGGTGGTGAAGGTTCAGCGCCCCGGTGTACGGAAGAAGGTCCAAACGGATTTGGACATCCTGAAACGCTTGGTGCGTTGGGGAGAGCCCTACTTGGAAAGCCAAGGTTTCTACGGTGCCGAGGACGTTGTGGAAGCCTTCGAGAAAAGCTTGCTGAAGGAATTGGATTATACCGTGGAGGCGCGGTATATGGAACAGTTCCGTGCCTACTACAAGAAGCGGAAGGATTTTTACGTTCCTAGGGTCTACAAGGAAGTCAGTACGGAAAGGGTATTGGTACAGGAATTCATCCGAGGCGCCAAGATTACCGATGTGGAAAAGCTCCAAAAATGGGGCGTGGATACGGCAAAGCTAGCGGAGCGCGGCGTAGATATTTACCTGTCCCAAATATTCGAGCACGGTTACTTCCACGCTGATCCGCATCCGGGAAATATCATCGTTCAAGAAACGGGACGGATTTGCCTGATTGATTTCGGTATGGTGGGCAAACTCACCAAGCATGATCGTTTCGCTTTCGCGGGGATTCTTATCGCCATGGCGAAGAATGATCCCAAGATGATGGCTCGGAACTACAAGAAGCTGGCGATAGAGGCTGAAATCGAGGATGAACGCGCCTTCGAAACCGAACTGGGTGAATTAATAGATGATTATTCCTCCTTGGATGTGGGCGAGGTAAACGTAGCGGAGGTAACCCTTCGTTTGCAGGATATTATCCGTAACCACAAACTACGGATGCCGGGCGGGATTTTTATCGTTATGCGTGCCATGGGAATCTTGGAGGGTATCGGTAAAACCATCCACCCCAATTTCAAGACCTACGAGTTTTTCAAACCTTACGGCTTCAAGCTACTGAAGCAAATGTACTCCCCGCAAAATATCTCGGAGGAAGCTTTCGAGTTGTTGATTCGCTTCCGCGATTTCATGACCAGCTTCCCCGTTGAGGTCCGCGAAATCCTAGAGAAGACAAGGAAAGGGAATCTTCGTGTGGAAATGGTCAACCACGTGGAGGAAGGCGCTATGGACAAGGTCAATAAAGCCATTAACCGTATGGTGGTGGCGGTCTTGACCCTTGGTATTTATATGGCATCCTCCCTGGTCCTATTGGCATATACCCATTATTACGGACCCTATTCCTTGGTATTCTTAATCTTATCCGCGTTTGGATTCATTTGTGCCATTACCCTCACGGTAGGCTTAATGGTTAGTTCTTGGTGGAGTACGAGGTAGAAACCAAGGAACACAGTGAACAGATTTCCGCTTTGGAACATTTATGTTGGATAAGAAGTAGGATCAGTTGATCTTACATCATCTGTTCTGTAAACAAGGGAGACATGAAAATTGGAGTGGTTTGTTATCCTACCTATGGTGGTTCCGGCGTTGTAGCTACCGAATTAGGGAAAGGGCTTGCAAGAAGAGGGCATGATGTGCATTTTATTACGTCCGCCATGCCCGTCCGTCTGAATTCCTTCCAGAATAACGTGTATTATCACGAGGTAGGAAACGCGGACTACCCCTTGTTCCAACACTCTCCTTACGATACCGCATTAACCAGTAAATTGGTGAATGTGGTCAAGTACGAGAACCTGGATATCCTTCACGTGCACTATGCCATTCCGCATGCTACGGTGGCTTACCTTGCCAAGAAGATTTTATTGAGTCAAGGACGTTATATCCCTACCATTACCACCCTTCACGGAACGGATATTACCCTAGTAGGGAAAGAGCCGGCGTTCAAGCCCGTCGTGGAGTTCGCGGTGAATAAATCCGATGGCGTAACCGCCGTTTCGGAAAGCTTGAAAAATGATACGCTGAATGAGTTCAATATCACGGAGGGTAAGGATATCCGCGTGATTTACAATTTCTTGGATTTAGCTCGTTTCCGTAAGGCGAATAAGGATCATTTCAAGAAAGCCATTGCCCCTAACGGGGAGAAAATCCTTATTCATACCTCCAATTTCCGTAAGGTAAAAAGGGTGGATGATGTGATTCTTGCCTTCAAGCGGATTTACGAAAAAGTACCGAGCAAACTTTTGTTGGTGGGTGATGGCCCTCAACGTGCGAACGCGGAGCGCCTTTGCCGGGAAATCGGTTTGTGCGATGAAATCCGTTTCCTAGGAAAACAGGAGGCGGTGGAGGAGTTACTCGCTATTTCCGACCTGTTCATTATGCCTTCCGAAAGTGAAAGTTTCGGGCTTGCCGCCTTGGAGGCGATGGCATGCGAGGTGCCCGTTATTTCTTCCAATATCGGTGGTTTACCCGAGGTGAATATCCATGGAGAAACAGGCTTCTTGAGCAATGTAGGCGAAGTGGATGAAATGGCTGCGAATGCCATCCGGCTCCTAGGGAATGATACGATGATGCAAACCTTTAAAGCCAATGCGCTTAGACAAGCGGAACGTTTTGATATCGAAAATATCTTACCTGAATATGAAGGGTATTACAATGAGGTAATGGAGAAGTCCTTGTATGAATTCAGGAAGGTTTAGGTGAAAATCAAGATGTTAGATATTAGACGCTAGATGTACTGATATTTAAACTTAAGGACAAAAGAACTGCGGGTTAAGAGCAAAAGGAAATATAACAGGTCGCACCTCCGGCGCTTAATTTTATATTGCAAAT
>JAHDDF010000453.1 GCA_020629475.1 Saprospiraceae bacterium | reverse complement strand
GCATTGCCTCAAGCAAAGCCGCTTGGGTCTTAGGAGGTGTACGGTTAATCTCATCCGCCAATACGATATTGGAGAATAAGGGTCCTTGGTTGAATTTGAAGGTCTTGTCGTCCCCTAGGATTTCCGAACCGGTAATATCGGTCGGCATCAAGTCCGGGGTAAATTGAATCCTTTTGAAATCCAAGTCCAACACCTCGGCGATGGTGGAAACCAAAAGGGTTTTCGCCAAACCGGGAACACCCACCAATAAGGAGTGACCATTGGCAAAAAGGGAGATAATTACGGCACGTACCGTTTCCTCCTGACCAATGATGACCTTACCGATTTCCGCCTTGAGATCTGAATAGGATTGTGCGAGGGCATCGATTGCCTCTACGTCGGATTTGAAATTCGTCATTTGTTATGATTATCGCGGTGATTCTTTCCGCGCGCTAAATTAAAAAAATGCACGATATGATAACGTGCCTTGATAGGCTTTGTTTCACTGCCGAAAATATAGTGCCAATTTAGTACATCCCAATAATTAATGCCATCGGGAAATCCGGAATAGAAAAAGACTTCAAAAAAGGCATAAAAAAAGAGGCAACTCCCTCCAAAAGAATTGCCCCGCTTAACGGTATGAAACAAAATTATTCTTAATATGTCTAATTCCGTGCCAAAAGCCGGAACGTATATTACGCCATGAAACGATTGTCGTTACGAAAAACGGATTTCATCGTAAAAAGGATAAATGAGGAGAAACCGGTATGGTCCCCGAATCGGTTGCGATTCTTCATTCCTTGATAAATGGTTTCCAAGTACAAGGCTTGTGCATCCTCTTGGTTACGGGTCAATTTACCCGCGACAAACTGCAGCGTTGCCGCAATCGTATTTAGCTCCTTGAAAAATTCCCCTTTCGTAATCATAGTCGTGGTCTTTTATTGTTTTTCTCAACCTTACAACGATATAGATGCGAAAGACCACAAATGTGACGCCTCCGTTTAGAAAATTTTAACCTTTTTAAGGTTTCATTAGTTGATAAAACAGGAAGCGATGTTTCTTTACGGTCGTTCTACGGACAAAAGGGGAGTATCCGCTAAACAAAAAACCTTTGCACCACTCATGAAAAAAATGGCACTCTTGCTGGGGGGCTGGCTCTTTTGCCTGTCACTATTTGGACAGATCGATCCAAAAAAAGTCACTATTGCCCGGGATAATTTCGGGATTCCTCACATTTATGGCGAAACGGACGCTGAAATGGTCTACGGTTTAGCCTGGGCTGCTTGCGAGGATAATTTCGAAGCGGTACAGGAAAATTTCCTTGCCGCAAGAGGCAGACTAGCCGAGATAAAAGGAAAGGAAGGAGCCATAATGGATGTACTGGCGCATGTCCTTGAAGCAAGACCCAAGGCGGAGGAATTCCTGAAAAAGAAAAAGTACTCACCGGAATTCCAAAAAATGCTGACGGCATATGTTCAATCCATTAATGCCTACGCGAAGCTACACCCCGAGGAAATTCTAACGAAAAACCTTTTCCCTGCCAAGGAAGAAGATGTGGTTGCCGCTACGATAATGGGGCTTGGTGTCATTACCAATGTCCAATTCGATATTATAAAGATTTTCGGTAATAATATCCACCTATCCGAAGTTCCTCAATCCGGCGGTTCTAATGCCTTTGCGGCTAACGCCAACAAAACCGCTGACGGGAACACTTACCTCTGCCTGAACTCGCATCAACCCATTAATGGTCCTTACTCTTGGTACGAGGCACACCTTAATAGCGAGGAAAGCGATATCAATATACACGGTGCCACCTTCCCGGGCGGTATGTCCTTATTTATAGGTGCCAACGAAAATCTAGGATGGTGCCACACATTAAATTACCCGGACCACTCCGATGTATATAAATTGAAAATGCATCCCAAGGAGAAACTCCAATACGAATTGGACGGAAAATGGGAAACCCTAGAGGAATATCCCGTAAAGCTGAGGGTAAAACTAGGACCTATCAAATTGCCCATCAAAAAGAAATTCTACAAGAGCAAGCACGGCGTGGTCATCAAGAACAAGCACGGTTATTATGCCTTGCGTTTCCCCGCGAATCGTGATGTCAGGGCTCCGGAGCAATGGTTCGAAATGAATCGCGCCAAGAACTTCGACGAGTTTAAAGCGGCTTTGGAATTACAATACCTGCCCGGCACCAATGTTATCTACGCGGATAAGGAAGGTAACATTTACTATTCCTCCATGGGGCAATTCCCGAAAAGGGACAAGGCGTATAATTGGACGAAAGTCCTTCCGGGAAATAAGTCGGAATTAATTTGGGAGGAAGATTACATTCCTTTTTCAGAATTACCGCAACTTAAAAATCCTGAGGCGGGATATATATATAATACCAATAACTCTCCCTTTGACGCTACCTCGGAAAAAGATGACCTAAATGCCGAGGACTACGATATTACCATTGATTACCTGACCAAGGACAATAACCGTAGTATCCGAGCGAGATATCTCTTTGAACAAAAGGATAAAATCACCTTCCAAGATTTCAAGGATATCAAGGAGGATAATTATTACCATACCCCCTTATATTCCTCCTCTTTACAAAATTTGGAACTCGCTTTCACTTTAGAGGAAGCGGATTACCCGGAAATCGCTGAAACGCTCAGGGTAATTAAAGCATGGGACAGAAAAGCCGATCCCGATAGAAAGGCGGGAGTTGCCTCTATTTTCCTTTTCAATGTAATGAAGGAAAAATTTGAGGAAGGTGCATTTCCCGGAGAAAATGTCTTAAGCGAGGGTTTTATCGTAAAACACTTGAAAAAAGCGCAGAAGCATTGTAAAAAACACTTCGGGAAAGTGGATGTAACCATAGGGGAAGTACAGCGCCTTGTAAGGGGGGGCAAGGATTATCCCGTAGACGGAATGCCCGACGTCCTTGCCGCCATGATGTTTGAGGAAGGTCCCAAAGGAACCTTGAGCGCATTCCATGGTGATAGCTTTTACCAATTCGTTAAATACACACCCAATGGTGTGGAAATGGAAGCGATAAATGCCTTTGGGCAATCAGCTAAGGAGGATAGCCCGCACTTTGATGATCAAATTCCTCTTTTCCTCAATAAACAAATGCGGAAATTGACCTTGGATAAGGAGGAAATCATGAAGGATGCGAAGCGAGTATACCATCCGGGAGGGTGAAAAACGTTCTATCCCTTCCCATTTTGTGTAAAAAAAATCGATTTGAATACCTCTAAAAATGTACCTAAGGAAGGGCCTAGCAACTAGATCGTTTACTACACCCTAGCCAAAATAAAATTAGTATGATTTCAGGAAAGCCCTTCAAAGTAAAATTTGAGGGGCTTTCTTGTTTGAAA
>JAHDDF010000452.1 GCA_020629475.1 Saprospiraceae bacterium | reverse complement strand
GAATATGCAAATCCTAATCAAGCAAACGAAAGTAGTAGATACGGAATCTCCCTTCAACGGGAAGACCGTGGATATTTTGGTGGAAGACGGTACTATTACGCGCATTGGACAAGAATTAAGTGCCAAGGACGCGGAAGTATTTGAAGCAGGGAATTTGCACGTTTCACCGGGCTGGACGGATATTGGGGTCCAAGTATGTGATCCCGGCTTCGAGCATCGTGAGGAATTGGATACTATGGCGATGGCGGCGGCAAGAGGCGGCTTTTCCGCCGTAGCTGTTTTTCCCAATACGGACCCTGTTGTCCAAAACAAATCCCAGGTAGCCTACCTAAAGAGAAGAACCGAGGAATTCGGTTTGGAAGTCATGCCCATAGGCGCCGTAACCGAGCAATGCGAAGGCAAGGACATTACCGAGATGTACGACATGCAGCAAGCCGGTGCCGTAGCCTTTTCGGACGGTTCCAAATCCATCCAGGATAACGGGATGATGATGCGTGCCCTTCAATACGTAAAACGATTTGATGGCGTGGTCATCAACCATCCGCATGATAAGCATACCGCGTATTCCGGTCAGGTTCATGAGGGAACCGTTAGTACGTCCCTAGGAATGAAAGGCTTGCCCGGGCTTGCCGAGGAATTAATGGTAGTGCGTGATTTATATCTGGCGGAATACACGGATTCAAGGGTACATATCCATAATATCTCCACAGCCAAATCCGTAGACCTTATTCGACAAGCCAAGGCGAAAGGGATTAAGGTAAGTTGTTCCGTAGCCGTCTTAAATCTAGCTTTCGATGATACGGAACTCATGGATTTTGATTCCAATTTCAAGGTCCTTCCCCCGCTTCGTGAAAAGTCGGATATGGACGCCTTGATTGATGGCTTAAAAGACGGCACCATAGACTGCATTACCTCCAACCATGTTCCTTGGGATGTAGAATCCAAGGACTTGGAATTTACCTACGCGGAGTTTGGCAGTATTGGTTTGGAATCCGCATTCGGTTTGATGCGAAGAACGTTGGAAGGACACTTGTCATTGGATGAAATCCTTTCAAAAATCATTTCCGGTCCTCAAAAAGTCGTAGGAGGAAATTCCTGTCAAATCAAGGAAGGAACAAAAGCCATTTTGACCTTCTTCGACCCGGATCAGGAATACGAATTTTCGGATGAAATGATATTTTCCAAATCAAAAAATTCACCCCTAGTAGGACACACCCTAAAAGGAAAAGTACTGGGCGTTATGTCCGGGAAAAACCACCTATTCTTTTAGTGGTTTACTTGGTCATTCTTCATTCTCAATTTTTCATTCTTCATTATTATCCATGTCCCACGAAATATTAGACGAGGATTTAAAACAAGAGCGAAAAATAGGTGGGGACTTTAGCGTTTTCGGTACCATCGTAGCGATTCTTGTTTTTATGGTTTCCAAGGCATTCGTGGTAGAGTATTTTTTAATGGGTGCTGAATCCGTTTTCTTCGCGGAATCCTCTTCCGATACCCGCGCCAATGCTTGGTTGTATTTATTACCCTTTGCTACCATAATTATATTATTTATTCTCGCCTTGGTTTTGTCAATGGTAAATACCGGTTTTCACAGAGGCAATCCTAAGGCAAATCGTCTTTCCGCATTATTGGTAATTATCATTGGTTTTGTAGTGCCCATGATTTACTCCGGTAAAGCGCTTTTACCGATTCTTAGATTTTCAAGGGAATTATTTTTTAGGGAGGCGGGTATATTATTTATACAAATCATTTTCGTATCCCTCATTTCATGGGCATTTGCTTTCTTTTTGCGTAAAAAATGGGCAAGGGATATCGGGGTGGTGATTTA
Organism: Saprospiraceae bacterium; assembly: GCA_020629475.1. Lineage (GTDB taxonomy): Bacteria > Bacteroidota > Bacteroidia > Chitinophagales > Saprospiraceae > JAHDCE01. The sequence continues at coordinate 1,546 of JAHDDF010000452.1, read as the reverse complement.
ATGAGAAATTGAAAATTAAGAATGAATAATGAGGAGTTAAGAATGTTGTTGGATGATGATGCGGAAGCAAGGGTTGAAAACGTCCCGCATGACTGGGTAAAATTGATTTGGATTTCCTTATGGTTCGTAATATTAAGTTGTGTTTTTCCGGTTGTCATGGGAATTATGGTAGGTGGCTTCGTGTGGAACGGAACGGAAATTCGCTTTTATTTTTTCTTCCTGGTTTTTACTTTTTTTATGGCAATCATGAAGGTAGGTTACGTCCTTTATTTTCAAAATGAATTATTCGAGAATCATTACGGAAGGAATGAACGGAAGTTGATAGAGGCGGCATTAATCATATTCAGTAGTTATGCCTTGGTTCTTTTGTTTTATTTCTTTTTCATATTTTCAAGTGCGAACTACCCGTTCAGGTACTTCTGGTCCTACGATTTAGTGGATGGCTGGTACTTGGTTGGTTTATATTATATTTCCCCTTTTGCCCTGGGTATACCTCTAGCAATTACAAGAGCAAGGATGCTTGTTAAATCCTTTCCGATAGCTTTAAAATACAGGTAGATGCTACTAGACGATGAAGGTTTAAAAAGAAGTAATCGGAAAATTCACTTTTTTGATTTTTTCCTGCCTTTCTTTGGTTCTTTAGCCTTTGTGTTTATAACCTCCATCGCGGCAATAATTCTTGCCGTAATTTTAATCTTTATTATTCCTGAAAACGGAAAATGGTCGGATGAGATTTTAATGGGAGTATTGTTAATTGGAATGACCCTTTTTAGGGTATATTACCTTTTAATGTACCAAAAACGGGTAACAAAAAATGATTATGGAAAGCATTTTAACATGCAAATCATTTCCCCGGTGATCCTGTATGCCTTTTACCTTTTGTACATCTTCATTATTTATTATTTTCTTTTTCGGGGAGACGGCGGTATGATAGAAGTATGGGAGGGTGATCAAATAGGATTGACTTATTGGTTGACGTATTATTTTTTACCCATTTGTTTAGCTTTACCTTTATTAATCAGAAACGCCATTTCATATAGGAAGGCAAGACATAGACCGGAGGAAAATTTATACAGTCTCTAATGTTACTTGACGACAGCGAAAAGCAAAAGGAAAAATTTGAAGGGTTTAAAATTTGGTTACCCTTCGCTGCCGCAATGGGTTTGATTTTCGTATCATCTATTTTTGCCCTTCTTGTGGCGGGAATTGTTTTTATGCCCCAATGGGGTTCTGTTTCTTATGTCCTGTTATTGATTTTTACCATTGCCTTTAAAATTTGGTTTCTATTGAAATATCAATCTCGTGCGTTCCGGAAAGGATACATCAGTAACGGGAATATTTTAGTATTCTCCCCGATGTTGGTTTATCTCTTTTATTTGTTTTTCGTAACAAGCACGTATTTCATTGTTCTAGGCGATTCCAATTTGTTAGGAATGGATTTTTACAAGGATACCCCAAGCGTATATTTCCTTTCATATTATCTCCTTCCTCTTTTTATTTCGATCCCTTTTTTAGTGTTTAGGGCACAAAGATTAAGGAAAGGGAA
>JAHDDF010000451.1 GCA_020629475.1 Saprospiraceae bacterium | reverse complement strand
CCTAGGAAGATACCGGTCAAACCACCGGAGATAAACAAGGAAACGAATCCGATAGCGAACAACATACCCGAGGTAAATCGGATGTTACCGCCCCAGAGCGTGGATATCCAGTTGAACACCTTTACCGCGGAGGGTACCGCGATAATCAAGGTGAAGATTACGAAGATGTTGGAGATGAACGGGTTCACACCGGACATAAACATGTGGTGTGCCCATACGATGAAGGAAAGGAATGCGATTGCCAAGATGGATAATACCATTGCTTGGTAACCGAAGATGGGTTTCCTTGCGTTCACCGATAATACCTCCGATACGAGTCCCATCGCGGGGAGGATAATGATATATACCTCCGGGTGACCCAAGAACCAGAACAAGTGCTGGTACAAAATCGGGCTACCTCCTACTTGCTCTAATGCTTGTCCACCGATGTAGATTTCGTTCAAGAAGAACGAGGTATTCAAACCACGGTCGAACATAACCAAGAACAAAGCGGATACCAATACGGGGAAAGAAAGAAGACCGATGATGGCGGTAATGAAGAACGCCCAGATGGTCAACGGCATTCTCCAAAGGCTCATTCCCTTGGTACGTAGGTTCAATACGGTTGTGATATAGTTGATACCTCCAAGAAGTACGGATACAACGAAGAAGGTCAAACTTAATACCCAAAGGGTCATACCACCTGCCGAGCCGGAGCTGGCTTGCGGTAGTGCGGATAGCGGAGGATATGCCGTCCAACCACCCGAGAATGGTCCCGTGTTCAAGAACAAGGAGGCGAACATCACCGCACCTGCCAAGAAGAAGAACCAGTATGAAAGCATGTTCAATAGCGGTGACGCCATATCCCTTGCCCCTAATTGTAGCGGAATGAGCAGATTACTAAAGGTACCGGATAGACCTGCCGTCAGTACGAAGAATACCAGAATGGTACCGTGCATCGTTACCAAAGCATAGTAAAACTGAGGATCCAAAGTACCCACACCTTCACTAATGGTAATCCATTTACCTAGAATAGGTTTCAACCATGCCAAGGATTCCTCGGGGAAACCCAACTGCATACGGAAAACCAAGGACATCAAACCACCGATAACACCCCAAAACATTCCCGTAATAAGGAATTGCTTCGCGATCATCTTGTGATCTTGGCTAAAAATGTAGTGTTGGATAAATCCGGACTGGTACTTATCACCATGGTGATGATCGTGGAAACCGTCATCGATTCCTACGTCGTAGCCCAACTCTTCCAACATCATTTCGCTGTTCTGCAAATTCGCCATCTTCTATAGATTTAAAGAACCGAATCCAAAATAGGATTGCGAATGTCTCTTGTCTGTTTCTGTTAGTCGTTATTAATTAGGAGTAACCGTTGTGGAATCCGGTTCAGGAACGATTACCTCCGTTGAGGAGGAATCTCCCTCGACCGGTGCGGGTGCGGGAGCGTTTTCTTTTGCTTCCGCCTCTGCTTTCCTATCGGCTAGTTTTTTCTCAAGGCTAAGTTTCTTGTCCAAGAACGGATCTCCTTCCTTACCACGAACCTCGTTCAAGTAGAAGGATTTTTCTTCTTGTGCGGCTAACCATTCGTTATACTCCTCGGGAGTTACGATTTTCACGATCTTCTTCATGGAGTAGTGACCCTTACCGCAAAGTTCCGCACAAGCCAACTCAAATTCGAAAGCTTCCCATCTCTTTGGGCCTTCGGGATCTTCCGGATCGTATGGTGTATTCCAAACAGGGTGCGTACTAAGGTCATTCCTGTATTCCTCGGTGGTTTTGGTCGGAGTGAATACGAAGTAAGTCGGCATACCGGGAACGGCATCCATCTTCACCATGAAGTGAGGTAAATCAAAGTTGTGCAATACATCCCTTGAAGTAATCCTTACACGAACTTTGGCACCCTTTGGTAAGACTAACTCATCCAAGTGGATATCATCGATATTCTTAGGGTCGGCAAAATCCTGACCTAGTGGGTTAACCGCCGTAATCTTTTTGTAATCCTTCTCACCAATCAAACCATCAGCACCCGGGTGACGTAGCAACCAGTTAAATTGCATTCCGGTTGCCTCTACCTCGATGTAACCATTTTCGATGCTCGCATCATAATATCCCATTGGAACATCTTCCGCCGAAACATCCGCCATGGTTTCGTTCCATACTTTCAAACCACCAACTACAAGGATGGACATTACGAAAGCTGGGATTGCCGTCCAGATTATTTCCAATCTGTTATCGTGCGCAAGGTATACGGATGGACGCCCTTTCTCAGCCCTGTACTTATAAGCGAACCAGAACAAGGCAATTTGGGTAAGGATAAATACGATACCCGTAAAGAAAAGGGTCAAGTTAAACGCAAACTGGATTCCTTTTGCATGCTCGGAGGCATAGTCGTAAACACTATATCCTAACATGTATGGCGCGTAATAAATCGCGGACCAAACGGAACCAACCAAAAAGACAACCATAAAGAATAACCCGAAACGGGCATTCCAGTTGTTGGAGTCCTCTTCAGCTTGCTCCTCCCCTCTTAGTTTCCCCGCTAATTCAGTAATCTTACCGATTTGTACGAAGATTACTACAAGGAGAACAACTATTCCTAATGCAATCAAATAATTCATCTCGAATTTGATTTAATATCTTTTTCCGTTCAACAAAGGTAACCTGAATACCTTATTTATGTTTTCGGACTTCTCTTGTTTAGATCAATTCCAATTAATGGTGCGCGTCACCGCCTTCCATGTTACCACCACCGTATCCGACATGGTGATGTAAACTCTCTTCCAGGTAAGGATCATTCGGTGGAACCAAATAAGCCTTAGTCAAAGCTGAGAAGAAGAGGAACAAATACAGCCCCAGGAATCCAAGGAAAGTTCCTATCTCAAGGAATCCCGGAATGGTGAAACCTGGTGTAAATGGTGTAGTATGGTGACCGTGGTCATCATGACCGTGTCCGTGATCTCCACCATGAGTACCTGCTAAAGCGGTATCGTGTCCATGGGAATCATGACCGTGATTATCACCATGTGCATCCTTGTGATCTTTTGTATCCCCATGATGGGCATCACCATGATCAACGCAAGCGTAAGTATGGTATTCGTGCTCGGTGTGAAGTGTTCCCGGCTTAATCATCTGGAAGAAATCCAACCAGTGTCCGAAGAATACAATCACGGCAACGAATGTCAATGTACCGAACTTACGTTTGTTATCGTTACGCATCAATACCAATAAAGGCAATGCAAAGTTGATAATTAGATTCGCGAAGAATATAACTTCATAACCATCATACCTTGCACGGAAATATTGCGTTTCCTCACCTACATTCGCATACCAAATCAACATGAACTGGGAGAACCATAGGTAAGTCCAAAAGATGGAGAAACCGAA
>JAHDDF010000029.1 GCA_020629475.1 Saprospiraceae bacterium | reverse complement strand
TGCATTGCATTTTTACCCCACTGGAATCAATAGGTGTAAAATTCAAAGTAAGTAGAGATTTTAATTCCTTTTCATATGGTTTTAGATTTGAAAAGAAATTAGAAATGGCAGTTTTGAAATCCTTGAATTTTTCGTAGTAAACGGTATTTATTGTTTTTTTATAAAGGAACTTCCAAAGCCTTTCGATTAAATTAAGATTGGGGGAATACGGCGGTAAAAATATCTGCACGATTGGTTTATCGTTAAGCCAATCGTTAAGTTTTTTATTCGTGTAATAGCCCGCGTTGTCGCAAATGGCGTAAATCGTTTTTCCGGGATTTTTTTCCATCATTTTGGAATAAAGCCCCTTCGTGGCCTCCCAATTCACCTTCGCCGGAAAATCCATAACCACATCGGTAGGGTCTTTTGCGTTAAGGGCGCCGTTTATGTTTAATCGGGAACGTCCGGAATTGGTTTTTATCTCGAATTCCTCCCCTTGTTTTATCCAGCCGAATGAAGCTTTTACCCCATGTGTGGGGTGAGCCGCATCCGTAAAGTAAACGACTGATTCATCATCGTTTAGCCCTTGAAGTAAATTGTATAGACGAACAATGAACATCAGTTGGTCGTTCTTGTCCGCCTTGGCGGGCGTAGGACGCGTTTTCTTGTAGGAATAGCCCATGCGTTTAAGAAGGGAAACCATCCCCGTACGCGAGTATTCAATACCGAATTCGGATTTTACCCAACCGCAAATCGACTTGGCGTCAGGGTAACAATTTTCCGATAAGTGGGCATCAAGGGTTTCTATTTGCGCTTCGGAGAGTTTTCCCGTATAAGGAACGTGGTTATTGTCCAGGAATTTCTCTAAACCGACTGATTTAAATCGATTCACGTAGCGTCTGCCCGTTGTGACGTCAATCGCAAGGGCCGCACAGGTATCCACCATATTAAACCCCATATCCAACATCAGAAGTACGGATATTCGAACGTACAGGCGTTTATCCGACGTTGCAAGACGCATTTCTTGTAGTATTTCCGAATCGTATTTGGATAGTTTAAAATTCACAAGTCTAATTTAGTAAATTTCGGGCATTCCAATAAATTATTGGTATATGTTCTCCTCATCAGTAATTAAAATATATTCCACATCAGACACCTTTAACGGGGATGATTTTTCTAAAGAAAAAGATAACATAAAAACAAACAACACTAGCTTTATCAATTTCATAATTGAATAAGTCTTCTTTTCTATAAAACGCTGCATTACCATACTAAAAAAGGCGGGCAAATGCCCGCCTTTTTTAGTATATAGCTGAATTTTCATTAAAACATATCCAGAATTTTCTTCGCCTTATTAGCGGAATTAAAATCCGGATTAGCAATTATTTTTTCCAAAAGGGATTTAGCTTTTTCCAAATCCTTATTTTTTAAATAAGCTTCCGTTAATGCCCAATGTGCGGGTTCGGAGTAGACGGGATCGGTAACACTTTTGACATATCCTTCCAATGCTTTCACCTTTCCTGCTTCATCCCCTTGGATTATGGCTTGGAGACGAGCGGCTTCGGGTGGCACCGTTGTAGTCGTATCCTCCTCTCCTCGAAGAACATCATTGATCATTACATCCGAGTAACTAGATACATCCGCGTAAATGGCATCGGGATCAGGTCCGGCATCTTTGGTGAAATACCACACGGCAGCACATAATAAGGCAAAACCTATCAAAGCCGGTAAAAGCCAGCCATTCCGTTTTTTCGCACCTCCACTCGCCGGTGGTGGTGGTTTAGGGAGTGTAATCTTATCCAAATCCGGAGGAGGAAGATCATCCGGGTTGTCCGATAATAATTTATCGGTCATAAGGTATGCCGCACCGAAGTGCTCTACCTCTTCGGCAAATGCCTCGTCCTCCTCCATTCTTTTTTGGAAGGATTCCATTTCCTTTTCATCCAGGTCGAAATCGTAAAATCGCCTGACGAGTTCCAGTTCCGCATCATCAAATAAGCGACCCATAATCCGTGATTTGTAAGTTTCTGATTTCCACGTACAATAATTTCCGTAGGTTTCTAATACAAGCGTCTTTCTTTTTGGTAGCCGCATTGGCGGTAGGAATACCCAAGCCTTGGAAAATATCCTTGATTCGCTTGCGTTCGAAAATATTCAAATGAAGCAACTCACGGCATTTTTCACCAAGCTTGCGCACCGCATCCTCCATAGCGACGTACACCTGCTCTTTTTGTTCCTGTTTTTTGCCTTCTTCATAATTGGGCTCGGATTCCAGCCGGTCACTGAACGAGTGTTTCAGACGGTTCACGTCCAATTCCACGGTAGAATGTTCCCGCTTTTTGCGCTCACGCGCAAAAGCGATAAAGGCATTGTTTGCCATCACGAACAGGTAGCCGTTCACGTTCTTCGGTGGGTCTTCCCCCCGATTTACGAAACGATTCCAGAACTTTTCTACCACCATACCGGCGATTTCCATCGCGTCTTCTTCCGATTGTGTCTTTTTTCGTAACACCGGAACAAGCACGCCTTGGTATGCCGCCGCCATGTGTTCGTCCAGTAATTTCCTCCTCCCTGCCGAGGCTTCGTCGAAGGCTTTTTTCCAGTCGAATCCGTACTCCACTTGCTTACTTGATTGTATAGATGAGAAACTTAAAAAATGTGAGGGCTGTTTTGGATCTTTTTTTCCTTGAAGTGGTTTAATGTTTAGATTTTATTCTAATATGAAGTGGATTTTTGGTTTTGCCGAGACTCATTTTTTTCGGAATAGCCATAGCTATTGCTAAAAAAATAGGCGAAGTCAGGGCGAAAAAGACATTCATATTTATAAAGCCTAAACATTAAACAACTTCATTGTTTTCGGAAAGCAAATTAAGAATTTTGGAGGAATGATGCTTTCCGAAGGGGTTTTGTTACGCAATTCTTGGATGAATTCAAGAAAAATCTATACGAAAATCGCCCTGCAGCCGAAGGCTGCAGGGCGATAAAGTGATTCATTTTTATTTCTTACCAAACACTCCACCAATCACCGGAATCCGTATCGGCGGCTCCTGCTTCAGTAGATACATTTTCGGAAATTTGATCCTCTGCTTGTAAAACTTCCTTTTCCACCTCTTTGATCCTCACATATTTCTGTGCGGATTTTTGAATCTCCTCATCCGAGAAAAGTTCCTTTACCTTATCCATCAATACATTTCCTTTCTCCGGATCTACCATTCTTACAAAGTTGGCAAATCCAAAAATAGCATTCATCGGGCTGCCTTTTCCCCAGTTGATTCCATCCAAGGAGCGGGTTTTCTCAATTTTATGAAGAACGGCGCGGAAGTTTTTCAATTTTTTCCGGGATACGCTCAATTTTTCATTTACGACAATGCCGGTAACCTCTCTACGGCTTCCCTTACGCATAATGTGGACCTTATCCGGATGTATCGTAAAGTTTTCGTCTTTCACGATTTGTCGAACCGCCCACATCAGTTTCTTGAAACCATCCTCATCCGCTGCGGCTTTAGAGAAAGTCATATCATCCGCATAGCGGGAATAGGTAAAACCGAATTTTTTAGCTAAACCTTTCATCCGTTTATCCAAACGATGACAAACCAAATTGGTAATTGCCGGGCTAGTGGGTGCTCCTTGTGGTAAAATCCGCTCGCCTCTTGCCACAAAATAATTTTCACCATCTAATTCTACCTCATCCATTTCCGGTTCGGTACACATTAAGGAGAAAATCGTAGCGATTTGTTCGGAATAACCCATCGCTACAAAAAGCCCTTTTACCCTTTTGAAATTCAAGGACGGGAAGAAGTCTTTTAAATCAATATTTACCAAAAACTCATTGCCGACATGTTTTTCGGCATTCGTCAAAATGGACCTTTGAGGTACAAAACCGTGGGCATTCTCATCCACGTTTATTTTATATAATACATTTTCCAAAATCCAATGTTGTGCATTTTTTAAATGCAACATGGGAGCGGAAATAATCCTTTCCCCGCCCGTTTTCTTTTTAATACGAAAACGTTTGTAATGGCTAGTTTTGGATACTTTTCTGTGATAGGAAAGATACCTGATTTTCCCTAGGGTCAAATTCATGGAAGACGCCAATTCCTTGACATCCGAATAAACCGGAAGCCCTAGGGCTTTTAATTTATTCTTATCGCTTTCTTTTTCATTTAAACCCGCGGAAACGCCTTCACCCAAATAGATGATATCATTCTCTTGCTTTTGTTTCCAAGCTTCGGCTTTTTCCGCGCGAATTCGCTCCCTTTTCGCCTTGGTTTCAGTTCTACGCGCCTTGGCTTCCGCCATGCGCTTTTTGCGCATTTCCTTGAGTAACTTCTCTTTGTTTTGCCAAATTCGCTTCTTTTTCAGCAAATCTTGCATCTCTCGGTTAGCGGCGCCTTTCTTTTTTATGAGTTCCTCGGAAAGTTTTGGCAAACCTCCTTCGGTATTCCAAAAACCTAGGCGTTTCATTTCATTTAAAATGAATTCTTCCCTAGAGGAATTCCGAATCATTTCATACAATTCTTGGCGACTGCGCGGTTGATCCATTTGTTTGTTTTTATGCTTCGACCAAAAGACTGAAGCAATCATGATTATGTGCGGTCGAAAGACCGCACATGGGGAAATAAAAAACCGTTATGATCAGCAAGGATCATAACGGTCGGGAAACAATGAGTTTGTTTGCGGCTTCGGGGCCGGAAACGTTCATCCTTAATAAAGGACGCATCTGACATTCGACGACGGAAAGTCGCCATTAATAAATAACGAAACGATATTTTCGAAACGCAGCGAAACCATAACTAACCAAAAGTAGTTTCGCTTTTTCGTATTGTAATAAAAGAATGCCGATGGCAGCATTCCCGACAATGTTCGTATGGAAATAAAAAAGAAAGGAAAATCGGAAAAAGGAGGCGCTTCGTACATACTCGGAACTAAGTGAATCAACTCCCGAGAATAGGGGTATACACCCTACTATTGATTTATGTTGTACCCACGGTTCGGAACCGGTCATGAATCAATAGTAGGGTGTATACCCCTATTCTCATCATAAAGATTCCTACTTAGTGGAACATGGTGCGGTAAAGACTTGGATGCCGATAGCAGCAACCTAATGCAAGCTCTTTTTACCTCCTTTTTCCTATGCTAAGATAGCTTTTTTCCTTCGTTTTTCAATTAAAGGACCGCGACTTTTCGCGCCCCAAAGGGTCATAGTTGGATTCCGGGGTTACCGGGCGTTGTCCATTTGGTTCATACTTGGAGTTGGTCGTATTGTGGGGTTTCATGGTTGTGTTGTGGGTCATACTTAGGGTGTTGTCGTTCCCTGTTGATTACATATCAAATATACGGCGGTTTTCACTAAAACACAAATATTTTGCGTACAATTTTTAATTATTTTGCGTTTATTTTTCTCTCCTAGGGTTTCACCCTAGGTTTTGGGCGTGTCGGTCGTTTCGACCTTTTGGGGGGCAACTCCGCTGCCCCCCATTTCTTTTAATGATCTTCGATCGTTCTTAGAACTCATGGAATCAAATCCGGGCACTATTGCCCTAACGGTACCGAACGGGAAGTCCGGAATCATCGATTTGAAACTGAGCGACTTCCCGTTCGGTACCGTTAGGGCATTAAGTGCCCATATAAAGATTCCTCATGGGTGGCTCGTGGTACGGTGTAAGTCATGAATGCCGATAACAGCATTCTAAAGCAAGATCATTTCTTTATATCGCTAAAACCGATTTGTTCGTTCGTTTGCCTTCATTCGAAGGGCAAGCATATGCTCGCAGGGACCTTTTCGTAACTGGTTCATATTGTAATGATTACAACTACAAGTCCCCTCGACAATTCTTTGATCCTTATCAATCACTAATTCCGGACGATAAGTTCTTCCGCCATCACGGACGGTGCCCTTAAGCTTCATTCCGCCATCGCGTTCTTCTACGCTGACGGTAACCGCATTCCCCTTGAGGAATTTATTCGCTTTTTCCTCAACCGGTGAAGCAAATCGAAGAGATTCCATCGGTAATGGCTCACGACTTAATTCACGAACCCGATATTTTTTCTTCTGCATATCATAAATCACGCGGCCTGCCTGGGTGTAAGCGGATAAGGCTCCGCCTACTACGTCTTTTCCAAGCCCTAGTCGTTTGGATAAGGAATCAATATCCTCTACCCAGTTTTCCTTCAATGCTTTGAAGACGGTTTTCTTGGTAATATCATCCACTTCCATTCTTGGTGCCATGAGGTCAAAATTCCCTGCGCGGCTCCAATCATTTGCGGTCCAACCGGAAAGCCCCAAAGTGAAGTTCATATTTCCTAAATCCGCTACATAAAAGGAAGGTAATCCTGTTCCGAGTAGCGTAACCGTGAATTTCTTTACGACGGGAAGCAATCTTTCCAAAATGAGGATTCTTCTTCTTCCCCAAACACGGATTTCTTTTTCTTCAGGTCCATTATAAATGCTGCGTGAGCATTTGATTTCATAATTCCAAGGCTCCAAAATCACGGAAATGGGTTTTCCGGGTTTTAGGACATATCGCATGGAACGAGGACCATGTTTTTCCTTGAATCTTCTGAGATACAAACAGATATTATAAATATCCATGGGTTGTAAATCGAAGGAGACTCCTTCAAGGGTCATGGCGGAGGAAACTTGAAGGAAACCGCGTACCCAAGACTCGGGCAAATCAATTTTCACCTCCTTATATACATCCTCATCTTCCGTAGCTACCTCGAAACCGGAGGGGTCCACTTTGAATTCCGTTTCTTTGTAATCCCTAATTTTTTGGAATTCATTATACAATGCCGCGGAATAATCAATATTAGTTGTTCCGCACTCGAATTCATTTATTTTTTTGAATACTTCGTAGTTGCAACCCAATTTTCCGTAAGTGGATTCGTCTTGGGAGAAACATTCAAAGAAAATTTGATCCGGATGCACCGTAATTACAGGATCCAATACGAACCAAGCATCATAATCACGCTTGTAGACATAATCAAAATACTCGCGTTTGGCTTTATTGAAAGGTCCCATTACTTTGCGCTGTTCGGCATTGTAATGTTTTATTTCCTCTCTTAATTCCTCGATTCGTTTATCGATATCTTTTTTTGCGCCCACTTTTTCACCCACGAATTCCGTGAGCCAAATATCTTCTTGGGTTTTTACCCAAGCCAAATATTCAGTGTGATCTTTTGGTTTAAACCGGAGATCGGAAATTACCACATCATGCAAGGCGGAAATCGCTTCACGAAAAGGAATATGTTTTCCTAAACTTCCTACGAAAAAAGTCGGTTCGCGGAGCGTATCCGGCGCGAAAGACATATTCGTATTTGAAGCACTTCCTGAAACGGAACTTGTCCCGCCGTATTTGTAATTAAATTGCATTAGCGCGATTTTTTATTTTTCCTTTCGTATTGCAATAAGATTTCAAGGAATGAATCTTATTGCAATACGAATTTATGTACGATGGAAGAATATTAATATTGAATTAAGCCTCGACAGCCACCAAGGAAATAGGAACTTGAATGTGGGGGTATTTCTCATGGATGTCCCGCATCATTTCAATACTTTTCGCCTTATCCTCAATAGCGATGGTCATGGAAAGTCTTTCCAAAATTCTTGCAACGATTTCCGCTGCTTCCGGCAACTTCATTGCCTCTTGGCGAAGGAAACGAAGTACCCTGTTCTTGGCTACTCGCCCTCTATTTACCTGGGAAAGAACCGTTACGAAAAAGAATTCCAGCTTCTTGAATTTCTCCAAATCATCCGAAGCGAAACGTTCTAGATAATTCGTGGCAAAAAGTTGTAACTCAGGCGTCGGATGCTGACTTAACTTCAAGAGGTATTGTGTTCCATCCTCTTCCTTGAAGAACCTGGTAATCAGCTCTCTACCGAAGGCGGACACATCCGGTCTTACGCTATCACAAATACTTACAAGCAATTCCGGCGTCCAATCCTTCTCTTGGTAATTCTCCCTGAAGAATTCAAAGGAAAATGCTCTTGTATCATCCCAATCGGAGTCCATAAGGCGAAGGGCTTCCTCCCTTTCGTAGCGCATTCTACCTGCGTTCTCATTAAACATTCTCCAAGCGGTTTCACGCGCCATTAGAATTTCATGATTTGCCAAGCGGATAATATTAGGCACACTTAAGGAATCCGCAGGAATATATTTGTTTACCAATACGGTTCCTAGTTCTTGTGCTTTTGTATGATCCGAATTTAAAAGCCTGAAGATTTTCTTCCTCTCGATAACTTTTAAATAAGGCTCTAATTCTTGGGTTAATAATTCGTAAGTATCATTATGTAATCCCTCGTATGTTTCCTTGCGTAATAAAACAGGAACGAATTTATCTACGCAGTCATTCGCAAAGGATTCATATTGATTTGCAAGTCGTTTAATTACCGGGCGAACCGCCTTACGCACATCCGCTTTATTCGAGGTAGCAAATTTTACCAACTGGTCCTGTTGACCCAATAATGTATTATCGGAGAATTTACCGAATAAAAGTATTCCTGCTCTTCGTAAATGGGGATGTTTTGAATTAATAAATTCATTAAATAAATCCCTTGGAATTTCTTCGGCTTCCGTTTCATGTTTTACGATAAGACGTGCCGCGAATTTTTGATTTTCCTCCAGCGGATGACGCATAAAATCACGAACGATTTCCAAGCCGACGGATTTCAATAAATCATTGAAATTATTTTCCAACAAGGATGCGTATTCGGTAACACGGGTATTATTTTCCTTATTGGACTCCAAGCCCAACATCTTAGACATTATTCTTCCGACTAAGACTTGCTTGCGGGATTTCGTTAATTTCCCGGCAATCTTGCCCATGTCCTTTTTCATCCAAGCCCTTACATCATCTTCTTTGTGGGTTACCAAGGAGAAAATGAAATCGGTATCGGAAAAATAGAAATCGTAATTATCGGAAATCCAGTCCGTAGCCAATGTTCTTGCCTCCTTCAAGGAACAACCTAGCATGGTCAAGGTCAAGTTGCGATCCGGTCGTTTGGGGTCGTATTTTTTCTTTGCCAAGTCCAAGCCCCAAAGAGCGGTTGGCCTGTGTGTTTTCTCCAAGAAGCGGGACAATAAATCCGGACCGATTTTATCGGTCAATTTACCGTAAGCGTCATGCCCTTTAAAACTTCTTAAGGCAAATTCAAGAATGGGTCTAACATCAGACTCCACCAAGAGGTGAACAAATGCCGTAGGCATTTTATCCCATAATTCCGGGCAAGCCTCCTCCCTTACACCGGGAGCATCCATTCCGGGCTTAAAGCCACCTTTGCATCTCCATCTTTTTCTTTCTTTTACGTACTCGTAACGAGGGCTTTCCGTAAACAAGATGCGATTCATCAGCAATCTTGAATAGAAGGAATCGAAATGCTCGGTCTTCTTATCGTAACGACGGGTTTTCCGGTTATAATTCCAATTTACTTCCTTGAGCGGACGTCCTCCATCCTTGGCGGAATATGATAAAAGAATACCAACCGCAATCTTTACGTAATCCGTATCCTTCTCCGCTATCAGCTTATCCAACCAACGCAAAATCCTACGATTCATATAGGCTTGCGTCCTATTGGAATACGCGATTTTCGGGTTCTTCTTTTGTTTTTCGGCATTTACGTCCCAAATCCAACCACTATTCGTCCAAACGGAACCTCCGTATTTGCTGGACGTGTACATCGGGTTTTCATTCTCGAAACGGTAAGCCAATAAACCGTAGATCCTTCCGTCTCCACGGTATTCCGCGGTTTTGAAAATAGCACGGACAATCTTGAAGAAAGGCGGTCTAAACTCAATGGTCTTAAGGCTTTTCGCCAATGCCTCCCCAAAAGCAGGAACATCACCTGAAACGAGGTACAAGTAAAACAAGAAATCAAATTTCTTCTTGTTGGCGGAAAGGTAATCCTTCAAAATGGCTTGGATACCTTCATAATCACCGGCTTGTGCCTTATCCTTGAAAACCGGTGGAATCTTGGTCCAAAGCTCGCGCACATAAGCCTCTCTCTTTTCCCCTCGAAGGACATCCAACATAACGGTTTGCGCCATACGGCGAACCTTAGGCGGATGAGCACCATCGATATACTCCCTAACAATTGACTCCGCGGCTTCGCCCGCGCCACATCTCCCTAGCGCCCAAATAGCGGAATAGGAATGCATGTCATCGCCCTTGTTATGGAGTTTAAGCAAATAAGGGATAGCGAAAGGCATCCTCAATTCACCCGCCCGCCACATGACACGGCGGATGTTCCAATTTTTCTCTTTTTGCGCTTGAGGGTCTTCAATCGCCAATTTCAAATGCCCCAAGATTGCCGCTTCGCGGGAATCCATAGATGCGGGCAATTCAGGAAGAGGAACATTAGGGGCTGCCTTGGGGCTTGGAGTGGATTCATCAACGTATCCTTTCTTCCCCTTGGAAACCACCAACTTAGTGTAAATCGACTCCGCTTTCGCCAAGGAAACCGGTTCTTCCGTTTTGGTGCCTTCTTTTAAGTTCGCCCCTCGTCTTCCGTAACGGAAATTTACGACATACTTATCGTTACCCATATCACAGAGCTCGACTTCGTACACCTTGTCCGACTTAGAATCCTGGAACTTCAGGCGGGTTTGTTTGATACGTTTCATTCTGTCTTTTTTGCTTGTCCCCGTTGTTTCTTTCGTATACTCAAATATACGCTAAAAAATTACAAAACACAAATTTATCACTAAAAAAATGTCAAATAATGGCCTTTTCTACCCATTTTCGCTAAAAATAATCAAATTAAAGCAATCGGCTATATCGGCGGCATTCGCCGCCGATATAGCCGATTGAATGCAACCGAACTTACCACAAGTCCTTTAAATCACTTGGACTAAACTTATGGTTCCGCACCACGAAGTTAGAGTCATCCGGTGCTTTTTTCCCTAGTAAATCCTTATTGGAAAAAAGTCTTCTTATTAAAGAAAGTGGAAGTAACATGAGAAAAAAAACGAGGGTAAGAATAATCGTACCATTTATTTTCCCTAATAATTGCCCAAAAGCCATCCACATTTTGGCAAACCATTTTCCGTAAGGTGCAATCACCATTCCCGGCAAAGACAACACCAAGGCACCATACCCTAACCAAGGAAAGGAAAACAGCCAAGCAAAGAAGCACATCCCCAAGGCGAACACAAGGAGAACCAAGCGAAAATTCTTCACTTTTATTTCTTCTTTCCTTCTCATTAGAACAAGGAATAAATAAATGGTGAAACGGCACTACTTCCGGAGAATACAACGATAACTCCTACAAGCAGAAAGACCAGGATCAAGGGAACAAGCCAAAACGCTTTCCTCTCCATTAAAAACCTAAACAAATCCTTTATCGTCTCCACGGCATTACTTTTTCTCAATGATATAATTCCCAAGAACCAATATATCCATTTCCGTATTCTTGAAACAATTCAGCGCGTCCGCTGGCGTACAAACGATGGGTTCGCCTCGAACATTAAAGGAGGTATTCACCAACATCCCAACCCCTGTCACTTCCTTGAAGGCACGAAGCAGTTTTTGTAATCTCGGATTTGATTTTCCGTCCACGGTTTGAATTCTAGCGGAAAAATCCACGTGGGTAATCGCCGGTACGTCGGAACGCTTCAACTTAAGCTTTTCCATTAGTGGCAAGGATGAAAAATTATCCGGTAAATCCATCCTCCGCTCCATTTTCACGGGGTGCACTTGGAGCATATAAGGTGAACGCCCTTCTAGATCAAAGAACAAATGGGCGTCCTCTTCCAAAACAATGGGCGCAAAAGGACGGAAGGATTCCCTGTACTTGATTTTCATATTGATGCGCCTTTGCATATCCTCATTCCTTGGGTCCCCAAGGATACTCCTACAACCTAAAGCCCTTGGCCCATACTCCATTCTTCCTTGGAACCAGCCTATCACTTTTCCATCTGATATGGAGTGCGCTACAGCTTGGTATAGGGTTTTATCCGGCAGTTCGGAAACTTGGAATTTTCCATCAGGCAATTCAGAGGAGTCTAAAAAATCCGAAATCTGCTCCTTGGAAAAAGAGGGCCCCAGTAGACTTCCTTTCATGGAATCCCCGGAATTCACTTTTCTGTCGTTTTCCAGATGGATATAATAAGCCGCTAATGCCGCTCCTAGCGCCCCGCCGGCATCGCCGGCGGCAGGCTGTATCCAAACGTTCTTGAATACTCCCGAATCAATGAGCTTACCGTTGGCAACGCAATTCAATGCGACCCCACCCGCTAGGCAAAGATTCTCCATCCCGGTAATCTCCTTGGCGTGAACCGCCATTTTCATAACGATTTCCTCGGTTACCCTTTGGCATGCCAAGGCAAGATTCGCGTGTTCAGCAAGGAATTCGGATTCCTTTTTTCGTTTTTTTATCCCGAATAGTTTTTCCCAAACGCTATCCTTTACCATTCTAAGGCTCGTGGGATAAGCAAAATATTTCGGGTTCAACCACAAGGAACCATCCGGGTATATTTTCAGTAATTCCTGTTTAATGATTTCAATGTACCCGGAGATTTTACCTTCATCGCCGTAAGGCGCCAAACCCATTAACTTATACTCTCCGCTATTTACTTTAAATCCTAGGAAATACGTAAAGGAAGAATACAGCAGCCCGACACTGTGCGGAAAATGCATTTCCTTCAGGATTTCCATTTCGTTGCCTCTCCCTTTACAAACGGATGCCGTTGACCATTCCCCTACACCATCTATGGTTAGGATAGCCGCTTCTTCAAAAGGCGAAGGATAGAAGGCACTTGCCGCATGGGAAAGATGATGCTCGGGAAAAAGGAACTTGACTTTTTTAGAATCATGCTCCCCGACCTCTTTCAGTCCATCCCTGATAATTTTCTTGATAAATAATTTCTCCTTCAACCAAACGGGTATCGCTTGCAAAAAAGAGCGCAAGCCCTTAGGAGAAAATGCATAATAAGTTTCAAGAAGACGCTCGAATTTAAGGAGGGGCTTATCGTAAAAAACGACATAATCAATATCATCCAAGGAGACACCTCCCTCGGCAAGGCAATATTTGCAAGCATCCACGGGAAAGCCGGAATCTTGCTTTAACCTTGAAAACCGTTCTTCATGGGCAGCCGCAATAATTTCACCATCCACTACCAAAGCTGCAGCGGAATCATGATAAAACGCCGAAATTCCTAGGATTCTCATTTCTCTCTACTTGAGCCAACCCAAGTTCCTAAATCTTGAAGGAAAACCAAGAGAGAATCAGAAAAAATTTGATGGGCAAGTGAATTAGGGTGGCTGTCATGGGGCTGATTATTATATCTACTATCACTCAAAACATCAGGGGCAATGGCAGCAGTAGGAATTCCTTCTTCCCTAAACCTTTCCAATGTTTCTCTTGTCTTTTTATCTTCCACGACGGAAAAAACACCAAAGGGAATTTCCTTCTCCTTGCACTCCTTATGCAACTCTTTAATACAAGAAAGGGTTGCTTGACTCATATCAATCCGGGAAGCATTCGAATCCCGGATATCTTGAAGCGCCCTCATTAAGGCTAGTGATTTCGAAAAAGGTAAGTGATGGTATAAATCATCAATGGGTAAATCAGTCAATTCCCCATCCCGTACCACAGGGAATCTTGACTTGCCCAAAAACTGCCCTTGTAAATCACCCCCGGGATCGGATTCCAAAAAGCCGTATTTCAGATGCATTCCATATAAAGGCGCCATTACATTTCTTTCATTATGAAAAGCGGCATAACCAAGGATAACGGCAAGTGGTTTATCCGTAGACTTTTTCAGTTCAACAAGTGCCTGAACGTTTCCGTAACCGGGTACCCCCTTATTCACCACACGCATTGAATCACCAAGTTCATCCTGTAATCGGTACGCGAAAGTTTCTTCATCATTCACCCCCATTCCGTAAGTAAAAGAGCAACCGTAAACCCATATTTCAGGAGAGGATCCAGGCCCTCGAAAACCCGTGGTTCTTGTCGAGTCCGGCAAATGTGTCGCCTTGTATTCTAAAACGTGATTCATCGTGACCTTAAATGTCCCCGGATTCAACTTCAAGCCGAGGCTTGAATCAGGAATCATTGTCCCTTTTGGTTCTGATTCAATAAAAAACGGCTGCATTTCTAAAGGCTGAAAACCTAAAAGACGAAGAAATATTTCCGCCAAAACCAAGGCAAAAACTATTGAAAATAAGACAACTACAACCTTTTTTAATCGCTCACTCAAAAATGTCGGAGAATTAGGAATCCAATTTTTTCTAAAAATAAAAGTCCGAAAACTTTACTTTCTCGAATCCGTCGAATAGATTTGTCAAAGACGAAAGGGGATTAAACCTTTCTTAAAGGAATGAATAACTCAATTGTAAATATCGTCATTATCATTGTTATTGTGGTCATTACCATAATGTGATGAGGACGTGTTTATAATTATAAAAAAAGAGCCGTTCTCGATTTCGGGAACGGCTCTTTTCATTTTGGTATAATGGGCAATTTCAACAAGTACAGTAAAACCATCACTTCCGATGACTCCTTGCCGGCGGCAAAGGCGATGTTACACGCCATCGGTTTAACGGAATCCGACCTACAAAAAGCACAAGTTGGAATCGTGAGTACGGGCTGGGAAGGCAACCCTTGCAACATGCACCTCAACGATTTAGCGAAAGAGGTAAAATCCAGCATAAATGAAGAAGGGCTTCTAGGATTGATTTTCCATACCATCGGGGTAAGTGATGGTATGTCAATGGGCACATCCGGTATGCGATTCTCATTGCCTAGCCGGGATATCATCGCGGATTCCATAGAAACCGTTTGCTCCGCACAATGGTACGATGGCGTAGTAGCCGTAGTAGGTTGCGACAAGAACATGCCGGGCGCCCTTATGGCGCTTGCCCGTTTAAACCGTCCGGGAATCATTCTTTACGGAGGCACCATTGCTCCCGGGTGCCACGCGGGGAAGAAACTGGACATCGTTTCCGCTTTCGAGGCGCACGGGGAACGAATCGCGGGGAAAATAGACGAAGCGGAATTCAAGCAAATCATCCAAAAGGCATGCCCGGGTCAAGGAGCTTGTGGCGGGATGTACACCGCCAATACCATGGCATCCGCACTTGAGGCACTAGGGATGTCCTTACCCTATTCCTCTTCTAATCCCGCAGCAGGAAATGATAAGATAAATGACTGCCACTCCCTGGGAAAAGCCATGTATCACCTCCTCGAAAAGGACATTAAACCCAGGGACATTCTCACAAAGGAAGCTTTTGAAAATGCCATCACCCTTATTACCGTTTTAGGTGGCTCTACCAATGCCGTTATACACATCATTGCTATGGCAAAAGCGGCAGGTGTTGATATTACCATTGATGATTTCCAAAGAATAAGCGACAAGACTCCTTTCCTAGCGGATCTTAAACCATCCGGTCAATACCTAATGCAGGATTTGCATGAAGTGGGTGGCGTTCCCGCCGTAATGAAAATGCTTTTGGAAGAAGGATTCCTTCATGGTAATTGCCTGACGGTAACGGGTAAAACCCAAGCGGAGAACCTGGCGGAAGTAGCACCTTTACATGAAGGACAAAAAGTAATACTCCCCGTTTCCTCCCCTATTAAAGAAACAGGTCATATCCGTATCCTTTACGGAAACCTTGCCACTGAAGGTGCCGTAGCAAAAATCACGGGAAAAGAAGGTTTGGTTTTCAAGGGCAAAGCCAAAGTCTTTGAGAGTGAAAAGGACGCCAACCAAGCCATAGCGGACGCTAAAGTCCAAGCAGGAGACGTGGTAGTTATCCGCTACTCGGGTCCAAAGGGTGCGCCGGGGATGCCTGAAATGTTAAAGCCTACTTCAGCCATCATGGGTGCCGGACTTGGTAAGGATGTTGCCTTGATTACCGACGGAAGATTTTCCGGCGGAACACATGGCTTCGTAGTAGGGCATATCACGCCTGAAGCCCAAGCAGGAGGAACCATTGCTCTCCTTGAAGACGGCGATCCCATTACCATTGACGCCATCGCTAATTCCATAAGCGTTGATATACCCCAAGCCGAGCTTGATAAGAGAAGAGCCGCTTGGGTTACGCCTCCATTAAAAGCAACTTCCGGCATTCTCTTAAAGTATGCCAAGAACGTTTCTTCCGCCAGTGAAGGATGCGTTACTGATTAAATTGAAAATTTTTACATAAATCCGGGTGATATGAAAGAGAAAATCTTGGAAAAACCTACACCTAACCAAGCCATTGAAACCATTACCGGAGCCGAAGCCGTCCTTCGTTGCCTACTCGAGGAAGGCGTGGATACCGTTTTCGGGTATCCCGGCGGTGCTATTATGCCCGTCTACGATTCCTTATATCATTACACGGACAGGATTCGCCACATTCTTCCTAGGCATGAACAAGGTGCTATCCATGCCGCGCAAGGCTACGCAAGGGTAACCCGGAGAACAGGGGTATGCTTTGCGACCTCAGGTCCGGGCGCCACTAATTTGGTCACCGGCATAGCCGATGCCATCATGGATTCTACACCCTTGGTCTGTGTCACCGGACAGGTTAGCAGTAAGGTTTTGGGAACGGATGCTTTCCAAGAAACGGACGTGATTGGGGTAACCACTTCCATTACGAAATGGAATTACCAAATCACCAAGGCGGAGGACATCCCTGCGGTGTTCGCGAAGGCATTTTATATCGCCAATTCAGGAAGACCCGGTCCCGTAGTGATTGACATTACGAAGGACGCACAGTTAGCCTCCTTGGACTTTGCTTACCAAAAGCAGCGCAAAATCCGCAGCTATATCCCGAAGCCAAAACCCAAGGAAGAAAAATTCAAGGAAGCCGCGGAATTATTGAACCAAGCAAAGCGCCCCTTCATCCTAGCGGGTCATGGCATCCTGATTTCAGGAGCAAAGAGTGAATTCTTGAAATTCGTTGAGAAAACAGGCATTCCTGTTGGAACCACACTTCAAGGGCTTTCTTGTATGCCAACGGATCATCCGTTAAATACGGGGATGCTAGGAATGCATGGGCATTATGCACCCAATCTTCTTACCAATCAGTGCGATGTGCTATTCGCCATCGGAATGCGATTTGACGATAGGGTAACAGGGGATACCAGCCGTTATGCCACGCAGGCAAAGGTTATTCACTTGGAAATCGACCCTTCTGAAATTAGCAAGAATATAAAAGCGGATATTCCCTTATTGGCGGATGCCAAGGAAGGACTGGAAATGTTGCTTCCTTTGGTTAATAAAAACAGCCATGATTCCTGGATGGAAAAATTCGAGAAATGTCGAAAAAAGGAAGAGGAAAAAGTAATCCTCCCCGCTTTGTCGCCTTCCACCAACGGAAGCTTAAAAATGGGGCAAGTCGTTGCCGCCGTTTCCAAGCACACAGAAGGAAAAGCTATTGTTTCCACGGATGTAGGGCAGCACCAAATGTACGCTGCCAGATACTATAATTACCAATGTACCGACCAATGGGTTTCCTCAGGCGGTGCCGGTACGATGGGTTTTGGCTTACCTGCTGCCTTTGGTGCCAAATTGGCTAAACCGGACAAAGAGGTTGTTTCGTTTATCGGTGATGGCGGATTCCAAATGACCTTACAAGAACTGGGGCTTTGCGCCCAATGGAACGTTGGCGTGAAAATCGTCCTCTTGGATAATAATTACCTAGGAATGGTAAGGCAGTGGCAGCAACTCTTCTTTGATAAAAGATACTCCTCCGTTGAGCTACAGAATCCGGATTTCATTACCATTGCCAAAGGCTTCGGTGTTCCGGGAAGAACCATTGACCACGACAAGGACCTAGAGCAAGGCATCAAGGAAATGTTGGAGCATGATGGTCCTTACCTACTCCATGTAAGGGTGCAAAAAGAGGACAATATTTTCCCGATGGTAGCAAGCGGCTGCGCCGTTGACGAAATCGTATTGGAGGAATCCGAAATCAAGAAATAAGGAAGGCATGAAACAGGAATATACCATAACCGTCTTTACGGAAAACAAAATCGGACTATTAAGTCGGGTCGTGAGTGTTTTCACAAGAAGGCATATTAACATAGAAAGCATTACCTCCTCCGACTCATCCATTAGCGGTATTTACAAGTTTACCATCGCTATTATTGAAACGGAGGAAATGGTGAGAAAGGTATCCGCTCAATTGGACAAACAGATTGACATCATTAAGTCTTTCTACCATTTAAACGAGCATATCATCTACCAAGAAATAGCCTTGTATAAGGTTCCTTCCGCCATATTCATGGGCGGGGATAAAACCGAAGAAATTATACGAAAGCACAATGCACGTATCCTTAGTATTGAACCTGAATATATCGTTATTGAAAAAACGGGTCATTTCAGGGAAACGCAAGCATTGTTGGAAGAACTGAAATCCATTGGGGAAGTATATGAATTCGTTCGTTCAGGACGGGTAGCAATCTCCAAGCGTATGGAACAACTAAATACTTATCTAAATTCAATGATAGAGGAAGAAGAACTCCTTTAAAATCATAATCAAAATGGCAAAACTGAATTTTGGTGGCGTTGAGGAAAACGTCGTAATGAGGGAGGAATTCCCCTTGGAAAAAGCATTGGAAACACTCAAGGACGAAACCATAGCGGTTATCGGCTACGGGGTCCAAGGTCCCGGACAAGCCTTGAATTTAAGGGATAATGGCTTCAACGTTATCGTTGGGCAAAGACAACCTTCCGCTTCTTGGGATAAGGCGATTGACGACGGCTGGGAACCCGGCAAGAACCTTTTCGATATCGAAACGGCAGCCGAGAAAGGAAGCATCGTTATGTATCTCCTTTCCGACGCAGCGCAAATTGCGGTCTGGGAGAAATTAAAGGCGAAATTATCCCCCGGAAAAGCATTGTACTTTTCACACGGCTTCGGGATTACCTACAAGGAAAGAACAGGAATCATTCCTCCTTCCGACGTGGATGTTATCCTTGTTGCACCTAAGGGTTCCGGAACCAGTCTTCGTAGGATGTTCCTAGCGGGTAGAGGGTTGAACTCCAGCTATGCCGTTCATCAAGACGCAACCGGAAGAGCAGCCGAAAGAGCCATCGCCCTAGGAATTGGCGTAGGTGCCGGCTACTTATTCGAGACTACTTTCAAGAAAGAGGTTTATTCCGATCTAACCGGTGAACGAGGCACACTTATGGGTGCGATAGCCGGTATTTTCGAAGCACAATACGAAGTACTTCGGGAACGTGGGCATACACCCAGTGAGGCATTCAATGAAACTGTAGAGGAATTAACCCAATCCCTAATGCCGCTTGTAGCGGAAAACGGGATGGACTGGATGTTTGCCAATTGCTCTACTACCGCCCAGCGCGGCGCCTTGGATTGGAAAGGGAAATTCAAGGACGCTACCAAGCCCTTGTTCAACGACCTTTACGACAATGTAGCCGCCGGAGAGGAAGCTCAAATATCCATAGACTCTAATAGTAAGGATGATTACCGTGACAATCTAGCGGAAGAACTCCGTGAAATCCGCGAGTCCGAATTATGGCAAGCGGGTAGAACCGTAAGAAGCTTGCGACCGGAGAATAATTGATTTTAATCTTTCGAGGATAAGACGTAAGATTTCCGCAGGGAATCTTGCGTCTTTTTCTTTTATCCAATTACAATGATAAGTCTAGAGGACGTCCAAAAAGCAAGGGTGAGATTAAATGGTGTCGCCACCAAAACACCATTGGTTTACAATGCTTTTTTGTCGGAAAAATACGAGTGTAAGGTCTTTCTTAAACGAGAGGATTTACAAGTGGTACGATCCTACAAAATCAGGGGTGCTTACAACAAAATGGCAAGGCTTTCCAAGGAGCAATCCGATAAAGGAATTGTTTGCGCGAGTGCGGGAAACCATGCACAAGGCGTTGCGCTTGCTTGTATGATGCTGGGCATTGAAGGAAATATTTTCATGCCTCTAACAACACCGAAACAGAAGGTAGGTAAGGTAGAACGCTTCGGGGGGAAACGCGTCAAAATCCATTTAATCGGGGATACCTTCGACGATTCTTATCAAGAGGCTTTACAATTCGAAAAGGAAACCGGCGCAAATTTTATTCATCCGTTTAATGACCCTTGCACCATAGCAGGGCAAGGAACGGTGGGCTTGGAAATATTGGATGATCTACAAGGAAAAGCGGACTATTTGCTCCTTGGAATCGGCGGCGGCGGCCTTGCCTCGGGTGTAGGTTCCGTTTTCAATATCCTCAGCCCCGAAACCCGTTTAATTGGTGTAGAACCTTCAGGCGCCGCAGCCATGCACCAATCCTTGAACAAGGACAAAATCATCACATTGCCCGAAATCGATCCCTTCGTGGATGGTGCCGCGGTAAAATCCGTGGGAGAAAACACCTTCCGGATTTGTAAAGAAGTCTTGGATAAAATTGTTCTTGTCCCCGAAGGAAGGGTTTGTACTACCATTTTGACACTTTATAACGAAGACGCCATCGTAGTGGAACCCGCAGGGGCGCTTACCGTTTCCGCTTTAGAGAACGTCAAGGAGGAAATCAAAGGAAAAACGGTGGTTTGCGTTATTAGCGGAGGGAACAACGACATTACCCGAATGGAGGAAATTAAGGAGCGTTCCCTCCTTGAGGAAGGTTTAAAACACTATTTCGTTATTTCATTTCCACAAAGGGCAGGTGCCTTGAAAGAATTCGTGAATGACGTCCTTGGTGAAAGGGATGACATTACGTTTTTCCAATACGTCAAGAAAAACAGTCGGGAAAGTGGCCCCGCTTTAGTCGGTATCGAATTGAAGGATAGAAATGATTACGCACCATTGATAGAAAGAATGGAGAAAGCGGGTATTTCCTACTCCACTAGACAGGACAATCAAGACGTTTTCGATTTTTTGGTTTAATCCTTAAAGCTCCCCTTATCCTTTTTCCGAATAGCTTCATTACCTTTCATGGATAAAATGAAAAACGTATGGAGTCTGCTATGTCCTTGTCCCTCCTCGA